>DASQCE010000244.1:0-3492 GCA_035634855.1 Mycobacterium sp. | reverse complement strand
CGCTACCTCGACCACTTCGGCTTCGGCTTCGTGATGTTCGTCAACGGCTACACCGCCCACGACGTTCTCGCCGCGATGACCGATCGCATGCTCAACGACTTCGAAACCGAGCGCAAGGTGGTGCGCAACGAGCTGGCCCGGGTCAACCGCACGCGGCTGGAGCGCATGCTCGGACCCGAAGGCGGTTACGACAACTGGTGACGCTTAGGCTCGGCTGAGTGAGCAGCGCGTGGGCCGGACCGCACTTTCTGTCGGTACCCGATCTCGCGTCGCGCCCTGCGGGTGGAGCCGTGCTGTGGGCCAATGACGACCTGTTCGCCGAGAAAAGAGAACCTGATCAAACCCGGTCCGGCAGAACACCGTCCGGCGACCTTCGGCCATAAGGGTCAGGTGTACGACGGCTGGGAGACCCGCCGACGCCGCGGCGTCACCGGCGATACCCACGATGCGGCGATCGTGCGACTGGCTGGGCCCGCCAGTGGACTCATTCCGATCACGCAAATCGGCGCGATCCGGCGGCCACAGCTAAGTTCTGGTCGGCGGTTACGAAGCCCTTGAGTGATCGCGCGAGGCGAGCCGGTGCAGCACGTCGCGCCCCAGCTCACGCAGATCCTGCCGTGGTGACGCCGGAATCAGGGTGACGCCGTCGGCCACCTCGGCGCTTGCGATGTCAGAGATCAAACCCGCCAGCCCGTCGACCGTGCCCGCATAGTGCACGGTGTGATCGGTAGGCCCGAGAACTCTTCGCGCCGAACGGAAGTCGCCCGCCACCGCCACGGTGACGTCGAGGATGACCGCCACGTCCTCGCCGCGGGCCCGGATCCTCGCACGGGCCCGTCTGGCCTGCTGCAGATCCGGCGCGGCGACCCGCACGGTGCGCTGGGCACCGTCCGTCAGTTCGCTCCAGTCGCCGCTCGGCGCGTCCGCCACGAATAGCCGCACGGCGCCACGCTAGAAGCGCGACCCATCGGTGTCGATGGTTGCGCTCAGGCCGAATCCAACGCCTGGTTTTCGGCTTCCTTCTTCACGTCGTGGACCCGGGTCTTGTACAGGCTGGCCGCGGTGGTGATGACGAGCGTCACGACGATTACGCCGAGGCTCAGCAACGTCGGGATCTCCGGCACCGGAACGTGCTCACCGCCGTTGATGAACGGCAACTCGTTCTCGTGCAATGCGTGCAGGATCAATTTCGCCCCGATGAAGGCCAGGATGATCGCCAGCCCCTGAGACAGGTACACCAGCCGCTTGAGCAGGTCGCCCAGCAGGAAGTACAGCTGCCGCAGGCCCATCAGCGCGAACACGTTGGCGGTGAACACCAGGTAGGGCTCCTGGGTCAGGCCGTAGATCGCGGGAATCGAGTCCAGCGCGAAGAGCAGATCTGTCGTGCCCAGCGCGACGATGACAAGGAACATCGGCGTCATCAATCGCTTGCCGTTGTCCTTGATCCACAGCCGCAGGCCCTCCCACCTGTCGGTGAGTTGCAGATGCCTGCGCGCGAACCTGACCACGATGTTCTCCGCGTCGTCGTCGTGGTCGGTGTCGCGGACCAGATTAAAGGCGGTGTAGACGAGGAATGCGCCGAAGACGTAGAACACCCAGGAGAACTGGTTGATGGCCACCGCGCCCAGCGCGATGAAGATGCCGCGGAACACCAACGCCAGGATGATGCCCACCAGCAGCGCCTGCTGCTGATAGACCTTCGGCACGTTGAAGCTGGCCATGATGATCAAGAAGATGAACAGGTTGTCGACCGACAGGCTGTACTCGGTGAGCCAGCCTGCGAAGAACTCCAGCCCGAACTGGCTGCCGTGGAAGAACCACACCCACAGCCCGAACATCACCGCGAGCGCGACATAGACCGTCAGATACGTCGCTGTCTCGCGCTTGGACGGTTCGTGCGGCCGACGTCCGATCACGATCACGTCGAACAGCAGTACGGCGATCGTCACGCCAAGCGTGATGATCCACTCGAGTTGGGTTACATGCATAGAAGCCTCCGGCCGTCGTCAAACGCCGGAGGTCTCTTCCACCGCCACGAAGATCCGCGGTCGGCCCGCAGTACCGATCGACCGATGACGGCCGACGTGATGACGACACCACGGCGAAGGAATACTCCCCTCCACTGCCAATTGTGCCAGGTGCGTGCCGTCGATCGAAATCGGGGGCGGGTGAACTTACGGTTACACCCATGGCCGACACCCAACTTCCTGGTGTTTTCGGGGATGTGCAGCCGCTGCTCGAGCACTACGGGTACCTGGGAGTGAGCGGGATGCTCTTCCTCGAAGACTTCGGCGTCCCGGTGCCCGGCGAGGTCATGCTGATAGCCGCCGCGGTGTTCGCAGGCGCGGACCAGATGAACATTGCGGTGGTGTTCCTGGTCGCGGTGCTCGCCGCCGTCATCGGCGACAACATCGGCTTCATCGTCGGCCACTTCGGCGGCCGCCCGCTCGCGGAGCGATTCGGCCGCTACGTCTTGTTGACCCCGCAGCGGCTGGATCGCGCCGAGGCGTTCTTCAACCGGCACGGCGGCAAGATCGTCTCTGTCGCCCGCTTCATCGACGGCCTGCGCCAGATCAACGGGCTGCTGGCTGGAATCGTCGGCATGCACTGGCTCAAATTCCTGGGTTACAACGCCTTGGGCGCGGTGCTGTGGGTGGGCACCTGGTGCGCGCTGGGATACCTTGCCGGCGAGCACATCGTCGAGATCTACGCCACGTTCGAGCGGTACAAGTGGTATGTCGTCGCGGCCGTGGTCGTCGTTGTCGCAATTGTGATCACCCATCGCGTGCGGCGCGGGCGGGCAGAGCACGCGGCTTAGTAGTTTGTAGTCGTGACAGCGGATCCCCACCCGGAAGTCCCCGTGCAGTACCTGCTGTCTTCGTATGCGCCCGAAGCACGCACGCTCATCGACATCCTTCATGACACGGCGGCCCGCTATCCCGACGCACCCGCACTCGACGACGGCGAGGTCCAGCTCACCTACGCCGAGTTGATCTCCGACATCGAGGAAAGTGTCGAGTGGCTCGCCGCCCGCGGCATCGGCCGCGGCGACCGCATCGGCATCCGGATGCCGTCGGGCAGCTACGCGTTGTATGTGGCGATCCTCGCGACTCTCGCCACGGGAGCGGCGTACGTACCAGTCGACGCCGACGACCCGGACGAACGCGCCGAGCTGGTGTTCGGCGAGGCCGACGTGGTGGGGGTCATCACCGAGCAGGGCCTGATCCGCGCGCAAGGCTCGTCCCGGGGATGGCGCGCAGGGCCGCCGCTGGGTCGCGATGACGCCTGGATCATCTTCACGTCCGGATCTACCGGCACCCCGAAGGGTGTCGCGGTCACGCATCGCAGCGCCGCAGCGTTCGTCGATGCGGAAGCGCAAATGTTTTTGCAGGACAACCCCATTGGGCCGGGCGACCGGGTGCTGGCCGGACTCTCGGTCGCGTTCGACGCGTCGTGCGAGGAGATGTGGCTGGCCTGGCGGCACGCGGCCTG
>DASQCE010000243.1:0-7385 GCA_035634855.1 Mycobacterium sp. | reverse complement strand
GCCGGCTGCCCCAGCCGCACATAGCCCAGCCCGACGTCGACCAGCGTCTGCAAATACCGGTGGATCGAGGTGATCGGCTTGAAGAACTCGGCCGCGTCCTCGATGGACATGTCGAGCACCTCGGCGATGCTCTTGCCCTTGTAGTGCACCTCGAGGGTTTCCCGGTTGTACCGTGCGCCGTGGCAGACCTCGCACGGCACGTACACATCGGGCAGGAAGTTCATCTCGATCTTGATGGTGCCGTCGCCGGAGCACGCCTCGCAGCGGCCGCCCTTGACGTTGAACGAGAATCGGCCCGGCTGATACCCACGCACCTTGGCCTCGGTCGTGGCGGCGAACAGCGTGCGGATCTTGTCGAACACACCGGTGTAGGTGGCGGGGTTCGATCGTGGTGTCCGGCCGATCGGTGACTGGTCGACGCGGACGAGCTTGTCGACATTTTCCAGTCCCGTGACGCGGGTGTGCCGGCCCGGCACCTGGCGGGCGCCGTTGAGCTTGTTGGCCAGCACCGACGCCAGGATGTCGTTGACCAGTGTCGACTTGCCGGAGCCCGAGACGCCCGTGACGGACGTGAGCACGCCCAGCGGGAACGACACATCGATTTCGCGCAGGTTGTGTTCGCGCGCACCGACAACCGTGAGCTGACGCTTGCGGTCGGCCGGGCGCCGGATGGCCGGGACCTCGATCTCCTCTTTGCCCGAAAGATAAGCGCCGGTAAGGGAATTCGGGTTAGTCAGCAGCTCGTCGTACGTGCCGCTATGCACGATGCGGCCGCCATGCTCGCCGGCATAGGGACCGATGTCGACCACCCAGTCGGCATGGGCGATGGTGTCAAGGTCGTGCTCGACGACGATCAGGGTGTTACCCAAATCCCTTAGCCGGATCAGGGTTTCGATGAGTCGCCGGTTGTCGCGCTGATGCAGGCCGATCGACGGCTCGTCGAGCACGTAGAGCACCCCGACGAGTCCGGAGCCGATCTGCGTTGCCAGCCGGATGCGTTGTGCCTCGCCGCCCGACAGGGTGGCCGCCGCCCGCGACAGCGACAGGTACTCCAGTCCGACATCGAGCAGGAACCCGAGCCGCGACTGGATCTCCTTGAGCACCTGCCCGGCGATCGCCTGCTCGCGCGTACCGAGGGTCAGCGCGTTGAGGAACTCCGCGCATTCGGCGATCGACAGCTCGGCGACCTCGGCGATCGACTTGTGGTTTCGATCGGCGGTCAGCGTCACGGCCAGGATCTCCGGCTTCAGCCTGGTGCCTTTGCATTCCGGGCACGGCACGTCGCGCATGAAGCCCTCGTAGCGCTCCTTCATCTGCTCGGAGTCGGTCTGCTCCATCTTGCGCTGCAGGAACGCCATCACGCCTTCGAAATCGGCGTAGTACGAACGGGTTCGGCCGTAGCGATTGCGGTACCGCACGTGCACCTGCTCGTCGCAGCCCTCGAGAATCGCCTTGCGTGCCTTGGCAGGCAGCTTCTTCCACGGGGTGTCGACGTCGAAGCCCAGCTGATCCCCGAGCCCCGACAGCATCCGGGTGAAGTACTCAGCCGTCTGCCCCATCGACCACGGGGCGATCGCGCCCTCCGCCAGGGTGAGGTCCGGGTCCGGCACGACCAGTTCGGGGTCGACTTCCTTCTTGATGCCCAGCCCCAAGCATTCCGGGCACGCGCCATAGGGCGAGTTGAACGAGAACGACCGCGGCTCCAGGTCGTCGACGGCCAGCGGGTGGCCGTTGGGGCAGGCCAGCTTCTCGGAGAATCGCTGCTCGCGGTGCGGGTGGTTGTCCTCGCGGTCGACGAATTCGAGCACCACGACGCCGTCGGCCAGGTTCAGCGCCGTTTCGACCGAATCGGTCAGCCGCTGCTTGGCCGTCGCCTTGACCGTCAAGCGATCGACGACCACCTCGATGTCGTGTTTTTCCTGCTTCTTGAGCTTCGGCGGGTCGGTCAGCGAGTGCACCACCCCGTCGACGCGCACGCGGCTGTAGCCCTGGGAGTTGAGCTTGTCGAAAAGGTCGACGAACTCGCCCTTACGGGTCCGCACCACCGGCGCCAAAACCTGGAACCGCAGACCCTCGTCCATGGCCAGCACCTGGTCGACGATCTGCTGCGGGGTCTGTCGGGCGATCCGCTCACCGCACACCGGGCAGTGCGGGGTGCCGGCGCGGGCGTACAGCAGACGCAGGTAGTCGTACACCTCGGTGATGGTGCCGACCGTCGACCGCGGGTTGCGGTTGGTGGACTTCTGGTCGATGGACACGGCGGGCGACAGGCCCTCGATGAAGTCGACGTCCGGTTTGTCCATCTGGCCGAGGAACTGCCGCGCGTACGCCGACAGCGATTCCACGTAGCGGCGCTGACCCTCGGCGAAGATCGTGTCGAACGCCAGCGACGACTTGCCCGACCCGGACAGCCCGGTGAAGACAATCAAGGCGTCGCGCGGTAATTCGAGGTCGATGCTTTGCAGGTTGTGCTCGCGCGCACCTTTGATGATCAGGCGGTCAGCCAACTGTGTCTCTTCCTGTCCGTCCCGCAGCACAGAGTTCATGCCCATGCTATGTCGACCCACCGACAACTTCGCGGGCGCTGCGGACCCACTGCGGGCCCTCCGCTTCTCCGTGGGGATAACGTGAGCACCATGACCGTCATCGACGACAACTACACCGGCCACGTCGAACCCCGCACCGGAGCGCGCCGCAACCTCCCTGGCGCGTCGATCGTCAAGGTGTCGGTAGGCCCGATGGACAACAACGCCTATTTAGTCACATGTTCCCAAACAGGCGAAACGCTACTCATCGACGCTGCCAACGACGCCGAGATCCTGCTCGAACTCATCAAGCGGTATGCCCCGAAGCTGTCGCTGATCGTCACCAGCCACCAGCACCAGGACCACTGGCTCGCGCTCGATGCGGTCGCCAAGGCCACCGGAGTGCCCACGGCGGCACACCAGCTCGATTCAGAACCGCTGCCGGTCAAACCGGACCGACTGCTGGCCAATGGCGACACCATCAAGATCGGGCAGCTGTCCTTCGACGTCATCCACCTCCGGGGTCACACCCCCGGATCCGTCGCGTTGGCGCTCGATGGCGCCGACCCGGAGACTGGGGCCACCCACCTGTTCACCGGTGACTGCCTGTTCCCCGGTGGTCTTGGGCGGACAACGAAATCGGCGGAGTTCGACTCGCTCCTCCACGACGTCACCACCCGGGTGTTCGACGTCTACTCCGACGCCACAGTGGTCTACCCCGGGCACGGTGACGACACGACGCTGGGTGCCGAGCGTCCCCATCTCGAAGAGTGGCGCGAACGACGGTGGTGAGCGACGCGGAGTGACCACCGCGCTGCTGCCCGGCGACCTCGCGGTCTTAGGCGGCGACGTCGCGATGATCGTCGGCACCCGGACGATGATCGAAGCCAGATGTCAATAGGGGTACAGAATGACCGCTGGCACCAGTGCGGTGATCGCGCCTCCTCCAGCCATTTCTCTACGTCGGCACGGCGGTACATCACGCGCCTGCCAATCAAGGGCACCGCGTGCGGGGTCCCTTCTGCCCGGTAGCCGCCGCCGTTCTTGCGCTCGGCCACAGCGGGGCTGTCGGGTTGTCCGCGTGCGGGTGCCTGGCGGTCAGGTAGGCGTGCATGCGCTCAGCCAGCCAAGGCGGGAGGGGCACCGTGCGGCGACTGCGCTTGCTCTTGAGGGTGCCAGTTTGCCACTGCCCGCCTTTGCGCTCCTTGGTTCGGCGCACTTGCACGTCGGCGCGAAAACCGCTGCCCCGCTGTGACTTCGCACCAGCCCGGCTGCGAGATTGAGTGCGCGAAGTTCGTGTTCGACCATTTCGCCAAGTCTCGCACGGGATCCGTTGATGTTCTCTCGGTATCTCTCGAATGTATCTCTGCGATGCGTGATTCCGCGTTTCTCTCGAAATGTGTTCTGGTGGTGAAACCGCAACATGCTAGACGCCTGATCAACTCCGTACCTTGGTTGAGACAAACAACAGCTGACCGACCGCGGACGCGTCCGCAGCAGTTTCGCAAACCGTGGAATCAGCTAAACGCACTCAACTTTCGTGACCTGTGCGTTCGTGATTGCATAAACGCGTTCGAACGACGTAAACGCGCAGGCGGGATCGTTCGCACCGAGTAGGTCCGGAGTCTGCTGCCGCGCCGTGCTCATCCGAACACGTTCACAGTGGTGTTTCGAGAGGGTGTTTCGGGACCCTCATGTGTCGTCTGATTTGAGACGGCGGAGGTCTGTCCGGTCCAACCGTCGTAATGGCATCGCCTCGGCCCACTTCATCTGCCCCTCGTAGCCCAGCGATGTCGCCATTGCGCGGTAGCGGTCCCGATAGTCGCGGTAGGCATCCTCGTCACCACGTGCCCGCGCCAGCAGTGCCCACAGCCACAGCAGCGTGACTTCTCGTATAACCAGCTCATCGTCGGTCCGTGCGGTGGCCAGCCTGGCAATCGCCGCCTCGGCTTCGGTCACATCACCATCGTCGCTGCGGTCCAGAAGTGTCTCGACCAGTACAGCGGTCGCAGGAACGCACCACGCCAGCAGTTGTCCCTCACGCGACAGATGGTCGACGGCGGCGCGCATCAGGGGTACCGCCCCGTCGCGATCTCCATGCCGAGCCATCTCACGCGCCAAGTAGACATCGATGAGCGGTAACTCGCCCAGGTTTTGTCCCTGGCGCACGAACGCTTCGCCGACCTCGGCCAGGAGCTTCTGTCCACGGTCACGCTCGGCAACCGCGTCGCGGTGCACCAGCGCAACGCCCAGCGTCACCCCGACCAAACCCAACGCCACATCATCACCGGATCGTTCGGCTTTGTGTAGCGCAGCCGTAATCTCACCCATCGCGAAATCGTCAGGCCTCAGCACGCCAAAGGATATTCCCGCCAGGTAGACGTAGGTCACGACGATGGCGTATGACGTCGGGTCGGCGCTGCGGGCCATGGCGACGCCCTGCCGCAGGCCGTCTTGCCATCCCGCACGACCCAGGCAATAACGGGCAAGAGCCCGCGTCGTCAAGGCGATCGCCAACGGCGACCCGAAAATGAAGTTGCCTTTAGATGGGTCACCGTCAGCCAGGGCGATGACCCTTTGTGACCACCGCAGCGCGTCAAGCCACGCGGCATTCTCAATCTTGGCGTAGATGGTGGCGGTGGACAGCCCCACCGTCAAAGTCGGATCACCGACCGACTCGATGAGGGCCATGGCCTCAGATGCCAGCTGCGACGCCTCGCGCATCCGGGCCTGGAAAACGTGATCCATCACCAGGCCCTCCATCCCGATGGCCAGTGACGCCTTGTCCCCGGCGGCGGCGCACAACTCACGCAATTCCTCGAACCGTTCGCCTGCCGCATGTGCATGGACTCGCCAGGCGATCCCGCACAACATAGTGCGCGGGGCGATGCGCATGGCTGCTCGGTCTGGGTAATCGGCGGGTAATGCGTCGGCAATCCTTGCGGCGCGTTCCCAGCTTTGTTGCGCCGCAGTGATATCGCGGTTGGTGGCCCACGTTGCGGCGCGCATGTGCCAGCCGTAGGCGGGGTGCAGATCACCGGCGGCCTCAAGATGTTCGGCGATCAAAGCCGCGTTCTGGTCGACGGATTGCGGCTCGCGGGCTTCGATCGCGACGGCCAGCCGCCGGTGCAGCTCGGCGCGATCGGATTTCAGTTGTGACTCGTAGGCCACCGTGCGAATCAGCGGATGGTGGAACACATACTCGGGTTGTCGGGTGAACTTGACCTGGTCGATGAGTTCGGCCGCCACAAGATCCTCGACAATGGGCTCAATGCCCAGCGTTTCGAGCAGGCCCGGGTCGAACCGTGAGCCAATGACCGCCGCAGCACTCAAGGTGCACTTGGCCGCCGAGTCAAGGCGGTCGATGCGGGCGGCAATAGTGGCCTGCACGGTGGCGGGCACGCTGACCTCGGCAGCGCCGACCGTCGAAACGTAGGCGCTGCGGTTTCCGCGCAGGACACCACGCTCGGCGACTTCACGCACGATTTCCTCGGCGAAAAACGGGTTACCGGCTGCCCTGTCGGCGACCGTCTGGCAGAGTCCGCGCACCGAGGGGTCAGGCCCAAGCAGCTCCGAGACCAGTGCCGCGGCCTCTGAATCACGAAGGGGTGCAAGGACTATGGTTTGTGCGTCCGCCACTTGAGACAGTGCGCCCCGATACTCAGGCCGGTAGGTGATCAATACA
The DNA here is from genome assembly GCA_035634855.1 of Mycobacterium sp. GTDB lineage: Bacteria > Actinomycetota > Actinomycetes > Mycobacteriales > Mycobacteriaceae > Mycobacterium. The sequence goes on along the minus strand of DASQCE010000243.1, from coordinate 1,175 downwards.
AGCGAGGGCGTTTGCGGGATCACGGTGAGGAAGTCGGCGATCATCGACTCGCTGACCTCATCAATCCAGTGGGCGTCCTCGATGACATAGACCGCTGGGTTTTCGCGGGCCAAGGCTGCGGTGTTTACCAAAGCGGTCAAGCGCCGCCGACGGGCATCCGGGTCGATCTTCGGCAGAAAAATAGCAGGGTCGGCAATGCCCAGCAGATCCTCGAACAGCGCCAAATCCTCGGGGTCTGCATGGGGAACCCGGGCGCGCACCTTGTCGCGGGCAGCCTGCCCATCAAGACCGTCGACACCGGTGGCTGCGCGCAGCAGCCGCGCGACGGCATGGAGGGGGACCTGACTGGCGTGCGACTCGCAGAAGGTGGTGAACACCTCGACACCGCGAGCGGCCGCCATCGCAGAGACTTCACGCACGAGACGGCTCTTGCCAATGCCAGGTGACCCGACCACGCCGACCACCGCGCCGTGGCCATCGACCGCACTGTCCAACAACCCTTCGACGGCCGACATCTCCCACCGCCGACCGACCAGATTCGATTCAGCACGGCTGACCGGCCGACCCTGGCGCATGCCCAGCAGGCGGCGGGCGGGTACTGGTTCGTCAGCACCTTTGATCCGAACCAACTCCAGCTCACCGACAGCTGCTGCGCCATCAACCAGCCGCGCTGTGGACGCGCTGAGCATCACCCCGCCCAGCGGGGCGACCGACTCCATCCGCTGCGCCAGCCCGACCTGCTCACCAATTGCGGTGTAACCGAGAGTGCCCGAACCGATCTCGCCCGCGATGACCTGACCGGAATTGAGACCCACCCGCAGGGCGAGGTCGACGCCGTCATGAACATTCACCTCAGCGGCCAGCCCGTCGGTCTCCTCTTGAATGCCCAATGCCGCCAGGCAGGCGCGAACAGCGTGGTCCTCCAGCGTGACTGGTGCGCCGAACACCGCCATGATGCCGTCACCGGTGAACTGGCTCAGTGTTCCGCCGTAACGCTTCACCACGGCAGTCGAGCGGTTGACCACATCGGTCAGGATCTCGCGTAGCCGCTCAGGATCGACCGCCGCCGCGATGTCCATCGAATGCACCACGTCGGCGAACAGCACCGTCACCTGCTTGTACTCGGCGTTAGTAGCCAACTCGGCTACGGGTGAGCCACATCGGTGACAGAACCG
>DASQCE010000242.1:0-7246 GCA_035634855.1 Mycobacterium sp. | reverse complement strand
CGCGCCGGGACCCATCGCGACCGAACGCCAGGAACAGTTCGCCGATCACGTCGCTCCGGTGCTGGCCCGTATCCCGTCGCGGCGGATGAGCACACCGGCCGAGGTGGCGGCGGCGGTGGTATTTCTGGCCAGCGACGACGCGGCCAACACTCACGGCGCTGTGTTGAGCGTGGACGGGGGCTGGGCGGCCACTTAACACATGGCTTAGATTTTGTTGCATGACTGCGTACCACACAGCCATCGACACCGGACTGCTGATTCTTCGGTTGGTGCTGGGTCTGACCATGGCCGCACACGGTTACAACAAATTCTTCGGGAAGGGCGGCCTGGCCGGCACGGCCGGCTGGTTCGACAGCATGGGCATGAAACCGGGCATGTTCCACGCCCGGGTCGCCGCCACCACGGAGATGTCGGCCGGGCTCGGTTTGGCGGCCGGCCTGTTGACGCCGATTCCCGCGGCAGGTTTCGTCGCGCTGATGCTGGTTGCCGCCTGGACCGTGCATCGGCCCAACGGCTTCTTCATCGTCAAGGAAGGGTGGGAGTACAACCTGATCCTGGCCGCGTCGGCGGTGGCCGTCGCGACCATCGGACCCGGCAAGTTCAGCCTGGACTACGCGCTCTTCCACACCACGGGGCTCTACGACTTCCTGCACGGCTGGTGGGGTCTGGTGATCTCGGCCGGGCTGGGTCTGGCCGGCGGCATCGGGCAGCTGGTCATCTTCTGGCGGCCGCCAGCAAAGGAACCCGTGCAGTAGCGCGGTCTCGCCTGCAAAGCTGGACCCACACGCAAGCTGAGGAACGCTAGAGTCCCCTTTCTCTGGCGTGTCGCGGGGCTTTTGCGTCTGCTCGCGCTCAGAAAGGCGAACCGAATCCGCGCGGCTAGAACACGTTCTAGTCTTTCGGCCATGGGATTTCTCAAGCAGGACGCTCCCGTCGTCGACCACGAGCAGTGGAGCAAGGGCACCCGCGCCGAGAAGATCGTTCCGATGGCCAGGCACTGGGCCGAGGTCGGATTCGGAACGCCCGTCGTGCTCCATCTGTTCTATGTCGTCAAGATCCTGCTCTACATCCTCGGCGGCTGGCTGTTCGCGCTGGCCACCAAGGGCATCGACGGGTTCACCAACGTCGCCTCCTGGTACGCCGAGCCGATCGTCTTCGAGAAGGTCGTGCTCTACACGATGCTGTTCGAGGTCATCGGACTGGGCTGCGGCTTCGGTCCGCTGAACAACCGGTTCTTCCCGCCGATGGGCTCGATCCTGTACTGGTTGCGGCCCAACACCATTCGGTTGCCGCCGTGGCCGAACCGGGTGCCGTTGACGACCGGCAGCACACGCACACCCGTGGATGCGTTGCTGTACGCGGCATTGCTTGTGATGCTGCTCGTCGCGCTGTTCTCCAACGGAACCGGTCCGATCCCGGCGTTGGAGACGACCGTTGGCGTGCTGCCGATGTGGCAGATCTGGACGATCCTCGGCCTGCTGGCTGTACTCGGCCTGCGTGACAAGGTGATCTTCCTGGCCGCCCGCGGCGAGGTGTACGCGTCGTTCACGGTGGCGTTCCTGTTCGCCGGGGTGGACATGATCGTCGCGGCCAAGCTGGTCTGCCTGGTGATCTGGCTCGGCGCGGCGACGTCCAAGCTCAACAAGCACTTCCCGTTCGTGATCTCGACGATGATGAGCAACAACCCGGTGTTCCGGCCGCGCTTCATCAAGCGAAAGTTCTTCGAGCACTTCCCCGACGACCTGCGTCCCGGTCGGCTGTCGCGATGGCTTGCGCATTTCAGCACGGCCGTCGAGGGACTGGTGCCGTTGGTGTTGTTCTTTTCCAATGGCGGCTGGCCGACGGCGATCGCCGCGTTCGTCATGCTGTGCTTCCACTTCGGCATCCTGTCGTCGATACCGATGGGCGTGCCGCTGGAGTGGAACGTGTTCATGATGTTCAGCGTGCTGGCGCTGTTCGTCGGGCACTCTCAGGTCGGGCTCACGGACATGACTACGCCGCTGCCGCTGCTGTTGTTCATTGTCGTCGCCGGCACGGTGATCGTGGGAAACCTGGCTCCGCGGAAGGTGTCCTTCCTGCCCGGCATGCGGTACTACGCCGGCAACTGGGACACGACGCTGTGGTGTGTGAAGCCCTCGGCCGCAGAGAAGATCGAGAAGAACATCGTGTCGATCGCGAGTATGCCGCAGGCGCAGATGGAGCGGTATTACGGAAGCCCGGAAACGGCGCAGATGTACCTCTACATGGGATATGCGTTCCGCGCCTTCAACACTCACGGCCGTGCGATGTTCACCCTTGCGCACCGGGCGATGGCTGGGCAGAACGAGGACGACTACGTTTTGACCGACGGCGAGCGGATCTGTTCAACCGCGATCGGCTGGAACTTCGGCGACGGCCACATGCACAACGAGCAGTTGATCGCCGCGATGCAGGAGCGCTGCCACTTCGAACCCGGTGAGATACGGATCCTGTTACTCGACGCTCAGCCCATCCACAAGCAGAGACAGGAGTACCGGCTCGTCGACGCCGCCACCGGCGAATTCGAAAGGGGCTACGTGAAGGTCGCGGATATGGTGACGCGTCAGCCGTGGGACGACACCGTGCCGGTGCACGTGACGTGGGAGAAGGACAGCGCTGACGCCACCTGATCCGGTGTCTGTCTGGTTCGACGAGACCGGACAGGTGATGAGCGACCTTGGGCCCGTCGACCGCAACTGCGTCGTGCGGGTGATCAGCGGGCATTGCCCCGACCGCCATCAGTGCGTGCTGCTGTACCGGGCGCCGGGTCCGCGGCTGCTCTATGGCAGCGAGCTGATGTCAGAACTTGACGACGAGAGGGGGATCTATCTGGAGACTCATGCCAAACAGCTTTCAGCGGACCTCATTTCGATCAACGTCGATCATGTCGGAGCCGACGGGGATGCGGGCGGCTGGCGCTACCGGCTGTTGCCGATGCAGTGGAAGACGGAGGACGGATTGGTGGACACTGCCACGCGTCTAGCGGTCTGGCCGGACTAGGGTCACACCCGCAAAGTGCGGGGCAATTCTTGGACAGTGGTCCCCAAGCGCGAGTACGGCCTAGCCCATCACGTCGCGGACCTTGACGTCCTCGAGTCCCTGCAACGACAGTTCTCGTGCGACGTCAAGGTGCTTGCGCCAATGAGCCTCGGCTGCGGCGCCGTCGCCCGAGCGCAGCAACCGCATCAGGCGCCCATAGGACCGCATCAGTTTGTCGTAGTCCGCCTTCGACACCGGGCGGCCTTCCTTGAAGACGAATGCGGTGTGCCGCACGGTGATCTCGTGCAGCATGCCCGCGATGATCGCGAGCGTGGCGTTGCCCGACAACTCCACCATGCGACGGTGAAAATCGCCCGTCGTCTGCGCCAGTCGATCGGACTGCCAGCCGGCGGGGATGTGTTCGGCCACCATCTTTTCCAGTTCATCGAACGCCTCCGGCCTGCCGGATTCGGCCAGCAGACGCGCGGCCATCGGTTCGATGCCTGCGCGCGCGACCATGACGTCGGCGATGGTGGCGCCCGACAATTCGAGAAGCAAACCGGCGGGCCGCGCGACGATCTCCGGCCCGGGCACCCGCACACGGGCACCGGTGCGTGACCCGCGTCGCACTTCCACGAGCCGTTCGGACTCCAGCACCCGCACTGCCTCGCGCAGCGTCGGACGACTCACGCCGAAGTGGGCCATCAGCTCGGCCTCGTTGGGCAGGAAGTCGCCATCCTTGAGCTGACCGTCGACGACCATCCGGCGCAGCGTGCCTGCGACGAGCTCGGCCGTCTTCGGTGACCGGACAGCCGCACTCGCCGAGACGGCGTCGGGGCCCATCATCGGCGCCAGCGGTGTGCTTCGCGTCACAACATCTCCCAAACAGCGTTTCCCCGAGCTATGCAACTCAGTAAACCATGTCAGAAGGATTAAGACGGGCACGAACATCCGGCGTCAGCCTACCAACCAGTAGGTTGACCTAGTAAACCTTGTTCCTCTACCTTCGGGTGAAACATCACATTCAAAGGAGGACTGTCATGGCTGAAGCCGTCATCGTCGAGGCCGTACGGTCGCCGGTCGGCAAGCGCAATGGCGGGCTGTCGGGTGTTCACCCCGGCGAGCTGTCCGCCCAGGTGCTCAACGGCCTTGCCGATCGCGCAGGCATCGATCCGGAGATCGTCGACGATGTCATCTGGGGATGCGTCATGCAGGCAGGCGAGCAGGCCCTAGACATCGCCCGCACCGCGGTGCTGGCCGCGGGCTGGCCCGAGAGCGTCCCCGGTGTGACCGTCGACCGGCAGTGCGGATCCAGCCAGCAGTCCATTCACTTTGCGGCGGCCGGCGTGGTGGCCGGGCACTACGACGTGGTGGTCGCGGGCGGTGTCGAGTCGATGTCGCGCACGCCGATGGGCGCATCACTCGCCAACGGTGGGCACCCGTACCCCGAGGCGTTCCGTAATCGCTACAGCCGGACCCCGAACCAGGGCATCGGCGCCGAGATGATCGCCTCGCAGTGGGGCTTCGACCGCACCGCGCTCGACGAGTTCTCGCTGAGCTCACACGAGAAGGCCGCCGCTGCACAGGATTCCGGCGCGTTCGACGACCAGATCGTGGCGATCAAGGACCAGGACGGCAATCTGGCACTCAAGGACGAGGGCATCCGCCGCGGCACCACCATCGAGAAGATGGGCGAGCTGAGGCCGGCGTTCAAAGAGGACGGCGTGATCCATGCCGGCAACTCGTCGCAGATCTCGGACGGCTCGGCCGCGCTGCTGTTCATGTCGGCCGAGAAGGCGAAGTCGTTGGGTCTCAAGCCGATTGCCAAGGTGCACACCGCGACGCTGGCAGGCGCCGACCCGGTGATCATGCTGACCGCGCCGATCCCGGCCACCCAGAAGGCGTTGAAGAAATCCGGGCTCGAGCTCGAGGACATCGGCGTTTTCGAGGTCAACGAGGCGTTCGCTCCCGTCCCGCTGGCGTGGCTCAAGGACATCGGCGCGGACGAGAAGAAGCTCAACCCGAACGGCGGCGCCATCGCGCTCGGCCATCCGCTCGGCGGCTCCGGCGCGCGCATCATGACAACAATGCTGTACCACATGCGGGACAAGGGAATTCAGTACGGCCTGCAGACCATGTGCGAGGGCGGCGGCCAGGCCAACGCCACCATCCTCGAGCTGCTGTGACGTCCGACGTGCAGGCCCCCGCCGCTCTCACCGAGCGGCGGGGCAACGTCCTCATCATCACGCTGAACCGGCCGGCGGCCCGCAACGCGGTCAACAGCGCGGTGAGCACGGCGGTGGGTGATGCGCTGCAGGAGGCCCAGGACGACCCGGACGTACGCGCGGTGGTGATCACGGGCGCCGGTGAATCGTTTTGTGCCGGCGCCGATCTGAAGGCCATCTCGCGACGAGAGAATCTGTTTCATCCCGACCATGGTGAATGGGGCTTCGCCGGATACGTCCACCACTACATCGACAAACCGACCATCGCCGCTGTCAACGGCACCGCGCTGGGCGGCGGCACCGAGCTGGCGTTCGCGAGTGATCTTGTGGTGGCTGAGGAACGAGCGAAGTTCGGCCTTCCTGAAGTCAAGCGCGGGCTCATCGCCGCGGCCGGTGGCGTGTTCCGCATCGTCGACCACCTGCCGCGCAAGGTCGCGATGGAGCTGCTGTTCACCGGGGAGCCAATGTCGTCGGCCGATGCGCTCAAGTGGGGACTGGTCAATCAGGTCGTGCCCGACGGCACCGCGGTGGACGCGGCGTTGGCGCTCGCCGAGCGGATCACCGTCAACGCGCCGCTGGCGGTGTGGGCCAGCAAGCGAGTGGCCAACGGGGTCGACGACGGGGTGATCGTCGGCGACGAGCCCGGCTGGACCAGGACCATGCGCGAAATCGGGACGCTGATTCGTTCCGAGGATGCCAAGGAAGGACCGCTGGCGTTTGCGGAGAAGCGCGAACCCGTATGGAAAGCGAAGTAAGCAAAGTGATGAAGCGACTGGTATTCGAACCCGAGCACGAGCAGCTGCGGGAGACCGCGCGCCAGTTTCTCGAGAAGGAATGCGCGCCGTACGTCGAGAAGTGGGAGAGCGAACGGCTAGTGGACCGCGAATCGTACGTGGCCGCAGGCAAATACGGCCTCATCGGGTTCAACATGCCCGAGGAGTACGGCGGCGCCGGCGTCGACGACTTCCGGTTCAACGCCGTGATCGTCGAGGAGTTCGCGAAGTTCGGCCCCGCGACCCCGGGCCTGAGCCTGCAGAACGACATCATCGGCCCGTACTTCGCATCGCTGGCCACCGACGAGCAGAAGCAGCGGTGGCTGCCGGGCTACATCTCCGGCGAGCTCATCGGCGCGATCGCGATGACCGAGCCCGGCGCAGGCAGCGACCTGGCCGGCATCAAGACGTCGGCCGTACGCGACGGTGACGACTGGATTCTCAACGGCTCCAAGACGTTCATCTCCGCGGGCATCAACAGCGATCTGGTGATCGTCGTCGCCCGCACCGAACCCGAGGCGGGGCACAAGGGCTTCTCCCTACTGGTCGTCGAGCGCGGCATGGAGGGGTTCACCCGTGGGCGCAAGCTCGACAAGATGGGCCTGCATGCCGCCGACACCGCCGAGCTGCACTTCGAGAACGTCCGAGTGCCCGGGAACAATCTCCTCGGTCAGGAGGGCCGTGGCTTCTACCACCTGATGCACAACCTGCCGTCCGAGCGGCTGTCGATCGCGATCGCCGCAATCGCCGGTGCGCGTGAAACCTGGCGCGAGACTCTGCAGTACGTCAAGGATCGCAAGGCGTTCGGCCAGCCGATCGGCAGCTTCCAGCACAACCGGTTCCTGATGGCCGAGATGGACACCGAACTCGAGATCGCCGAGCAGTACATCGACCGCTGCCTGCGCGCCGCCGTTGACAAGGAGCTGACCGCGGTCCAGGCGTCGAAGGCCAAGTGGTGGTGCACCGAGCTCGGCAAGCGCGTCGTCGACAACTGCGTTCAGCTGCACGGCGGGTACGGCTACATGAATGAGTACAAGGTCGCCCGCGACTACGTCGACGTGCGGATCCAGACGATCTTCGGCGGGACGACCGAGATCATGAAGGAGATCATCGGCCGCGAGCTAGGGCTCTAGCCGGCTCGGCCGGCGTGGGCTCTAACCGGCTCGGCCGGCGTGGGCTCTAGCCGCTTGAGGATCGACTTCCGACAATTTGTTGGTGATGTTGAGTAGCTGACTCGTGCCGAATTCTCAA
>DASQCE010000241.1:0-18258 GCA_035634855.1 Mycobacterium sp. | reverse complement strand
GCTCGGCACGGCAATCGACGTCAACCGACCGACGAGGCGATACTGGCCGCGACTGCCTTCCAGCACACTCCGCCCCACCAGATCGCGAACAATCTCTTCGACGAAGAACGGGTTGCCGCCCGATGCTTCCGCGACGCGGTCCGCAATCGTCGATGCCGTCGGATGCCCCCCGACCAGCGCTGCCGCCAGGGTCGCCGTGGCCGTGCCGTCCAGAGGTGACAGCACGATAGAAGCCTGCGCAGTGTGATGGAGCGGCCCGTCATGCCCTGGCCTCGAGGTACCCACCAACATTGCGTGTTCCGCGGCGAGCATCGCCGCGAAGGCGGCCAACACCTCTTCGCTGGCAGCGTCGATCCAATGAAGATCCTCGACAATGAACGCCGTTCGGCTGGACCCGTTGTTGGCCACTCTCGCCATCACCCCGACCAACCGGGCCCGACGCGAATCTGCGCTTATCGCCGGGGCGAGCGCGGAAGGATCACTGATCGACAGCAGATCCAACACAAGCTGGCGATCGGCCTGTCGTATGCCAGGCACACCCTTTACCCGTTCGGCAACGCGGGCCCGCGCCGCGAGATTGTCCAACCCATGCAGACCGAACAACCCCCGCAACATGCGCGACAAGGCGTGTAGGGGAACGTGTTCGGCGTGCGATTCGCACCGCGTGATGACGGTCGTGGCACCGCGACCGTGGACGCCAGCTGTGAATTCGCGGATGATTCGGCTCTTGCCGACGCCGGCATCGCCGACAATGCTCACTGCCGTCAGCTGTTGTGCGTCGAACACGCTTAGCAGATGAGTCATCTCGGTATCACGGCCTACCAATGGCCCGTCGTCGCGTCCCAATACCAAGTGATCCGACTCAACGCTTTGTAGCCGCCGGGCCTGGATCGGGTGGCTGCCGCCCTTGACTGAAATGAGCTCTACAGGTCCGAATACGGCGGACGGCCCAGCAAGTCGAGCCGTGGGCTCAGAGCACAGGATCCCGCCGGCCCGCGCTGCAGACTCCATCCGCTGCGCCATCCCGACGGGATGTCCGGACACGGTGTAACTGTTTGGGCCTGAGCCCATCTCGCCTGCGATCACGTCACCGGAGTTAAGCCCGATCCGTAGCTGTAGATCGACCTCGTCTCGCTGATGAACTTCATCGGCGAGCGCACGCGCGATGGACTGGATCTCCACGGCCGCGGTGCATGCACGCAACGCGTGATCTTCAAGGGCGACGGGCGCGCCGAACAACGCCATCAGCCCGTCGCCCGTGAACTTGTCGACAGTGCCGCTGTAGCGCTGTACCACTGCCGCGGACCGATTGAGCAATTGGTACATGATTTCGCGGAATCGTTCGGGTTCCAACGTGGCAGCGAGACTCATCGACTCCACCACATCGGCGAAGAGGATGGTGATCTGCTTACGCTCGAGGGCTGTTTGCGGCGGAGCTATAGGTGAGCCACAAGCATCACAAAACCGCGCGAGTTCGCGCGGACTGTTGCCGCATACAGCGCAGTGCGGATCTGATCGATTGAGCACATTGTTCATGCGACGCCCAAGTTCAGCGGTGGCCAGCTCCGACGAGCCTACCGTTTCGGCTGGTCGCGGCTCCGCAACTTAGACCAACCGCCGTGGTCGGGGTTTCCAGCCGTCGCAACGAGCCCGCTTGTTAGCCTGGCTCGGATGAGCGATCGCGTTGCGCTACGGGCCGGTATTCCACCGTTCTATGTGATGGACGTGTGGCTCGCCGCCGCGGAACGCGAGCGCTCGCACGGCGACCTGGTCAACCTGTCGGCGGGCCAGCCGAGCGCCGGCGCCCCCGCTGCCGTGCGGGCAGCGGCGAAGGATGCGTTGGACAACAGCGTTCTCGGCTACACCGTGGCGCTGGGCATCCCCGAGTTGCGTTCGGCAATCGCAGGCTCCTACCAGGACCGAGACGGCCTGGTCGTCGACCCCGACGATGTCGTGATCACCACCGGCTCCAGCGGTGGATTCCTGCTGGCGTTTCTCGCGTGCTTCGACGTCGGCGACCGGGTCGCCATCGCCAGCCCCGGTTATCCCTGCTACCGCAACATCCTGTCGGCGCTGGGCTGTGAGGTGGTCGAGATGCCCTGCGGACCTGAGACCCGGTTCCAGCCGACGGCCCAAATGCTTGCCGACCTGGATCCGCCGGTGCAGGGCGTGGTCGTGGCCAGCCCCGCCAACCCGACTGGGACGGTGATTCCACCGGAGGAACTCGCGACGATCGCGTCGTGGTGCGAGTCGAAAGGCGTCCGGCTGATCAGCGACGAGGTCTACCACGGGCTGGTCTACGCGGGCGCTCCTGAGACCAGCTGCGCGTGGCAGACATCGCGAGATGCCTTGGTGGTCAACAGCTTTTCGAAGTACTTCGCCATGACCGGATGGCGACTGGGCTGGCTGCTGGTGCCGCAGGAGTTGCAGCGGGCGGTGGACTGCCTGACGGGTAACTTCACGATCTGTCCGCCAGTGCTCTCGCAAGTGGCCGCCGTCGCAGCGTTCACACCGGAATCGGTCGCCGAGGCGGATGCTCTGCTGCATCACTATGCGACGAACCGGCAACTGCTGTTGGACGGAATGCGCTCGATCGGTATCGACCGCCTGGCCCCCACCGACGGCGCATTCTACGTGTACGCCGACGTGTCGCACCTGACCACGGACTCGCTGTCGTTCTGCTCGAAGCTGTTGAACGACACCGGTGTTGCGATCGCGCCGGGCATCGACTTCGACACGGTGCGGGGCGGATCGTTCGTCCGGCTGTCGTTCGCGGGCCCTACAGGCGACATCGAGGAAGCGTTGCGCCGCATCGGGTCCTGGCTGGGCTAAGCCGCGCCTCAGAAGGGTGGTGGTTGGTAGTTCTTGGCGAGCCAGGCTTGGCGTTGGCGTTCTTCTTCGGCGATGAGTTCGGTGCGTTCGCGTCGTTCGGCGTTGATGCGGTCACGGCGGTCTTGTTCGCGGGTCTGCTTGCGGCGCGGCATCATTGCCGACCGGTCGGTGTCAGGCGAAACCATGTGCGGCGGGATATCCAGCTCGCCCGTGGGCTGGCGCAGCGCGGGGAACATGCTGGCGCCGTGGGGTTCGGTGGTGTACATGTGCCCGGTCGGGGCAGTCAGGATGACGGTACCGTCGGGCAACTGCTGATCGGTCCAGCCGCCGATGCCGGTGTAGAACGTCTTGATCAGATGATGGGTTCGGCAGTACGGCTTGTTGTTGGACGGATGGGTTGGCCCATACGGCCAGGGCACCGTGTGGTCGATATCGGACTTCTCCACCGGCCGATCACAGCCGGGCCAGCGACACGTCAGATCCCGCCACCGAATGAACTCCATCGTCTTCACCGAGGGCCGATAACCCGGTTCCGGCGTCGTAGTCGTCGGCACCTCCAACGGCTGCAGCTTCGCAGTCGCGGCCAGGTCGCGCACCGACTCGGCGGGCAGGATCCCAAATCCGGACAGATACCCCGGCTGATCACTTGTCCCGTCAAGCGTGGCCTGCTCGGCCACCACATGGATGACCGCCGCGGCCGCTATGGCGGCGTTGTTGCGCTCAGTAGCGGCTGGGCAGTCGCCTGACCCGCACTGGCAGGCCAGCGTGGCTTCACCGCGGCCCAACACCCCACACGCATCGGCGCGGCGCTGCTCTTTAATGCGCGGATCGTTGGCACACACCGTGGCCGCCAACGCATCCAGACGCGCATCCAACGCCGCCCCATCGGCGGAGTGCAGGTAACCCGAGAGGCCCGCCATACCCGGACTAGCCGGGTAGAGGTCGACATATCGGTTGTCCTTGACCTTCGGCGGCACCCGCACCCCAGCCGGATCGAACTTGGCCACCCACAAGTCCACTCGATCGCGCAACTTTGGCCCGGACAGCTTCATCCACTTCGCGGCGTGACGGGCGATCGCTTCATCGAGTTGAGGCATGACGTCCTCGTCAACATTCTCGGTGCGACTGATGACGGTCGAGACCATCCGAAAATCAATCACCCCGGACGCGAACACGTTGGCCACCGCCGGCAATCGATGCCGCAACGCGCACGCAAACTGCACCTGGCCCACCGCGCGGGCATGGCTGATGTTCTGCGCCGCCGACACTTCCGCGGCCACCGCATCACAAGCATCGGCACACCACCACTCACACTCAGCCAAGGCACCGGATCGCCGGACAAACAACTCCGCCACTGCGGCCAACCGCTGTGCGATCGCCGTCGACTCATCCCGCGTGGCCTCACCCATCACATCGATGAGGTCGCAGTCCGCCACGTCTTCGAACATACGTTCGATATTACACGCATCCATTGACCAAACTTTTCGGCAGGGTCCGCTTGTGGATAACCGCGGCCGGGCGAAAGTTTGTCGGAAGAGTCTAAGCTAACGCTTCAGGTTCGCGTACCAGTCGAGCAGTGCAGGGTCGTCGACGGCGCTCTTTTCGACGACGCGCGCGGGGTCAGCCCCCTGGAACAGCTTCTTGATCGGCACTTCGAGCTTCTTACCGGTCCTGGTATGCGGAATGCCTGGGGCCACAATGATCTCGTCTGGCACGTGCCGCGGCGACACCTCGTCGCGGATAGTGCGCTTGATGCGGTCACGTAGCTCATCGGTCAACTCAGCGTCATCGGCGAGCACCACGAACAGCGGCATCCAGTAGCCGCCGTCGGGCTGTTCGGCACCGATGACCAGCGCCTCGGCGATCTCCGGCAGCCGCTCAACTGCCTGGTAGATGTCGGCACTGCCCATCCGGATGCCGTGCCGGTTCAGCGTCGAGTCGGACCGTCCGTGCACCACGATGCTGCCGTGGTCGGTGATGGTGATCCAGTCGCCGTGCCGCCAGACACCAGGGAACATCTCGAAATAGGCACTGCGGTAACGGGATCCGTCGGGGTCGTTCCAGAACGAAACCGGCATCGACGGCATCGGCTTGGTGATGACCAGCTCGCCGACCTCACCGCGCACCGGCTTGCCTGACTCATCCCACGCATCCAGCGCAACGCCCAGGAACGGAGCGGACAATTCCCCCGGCCACACCGGCACGGTGCGCACACCGCCGATGAACGCCGACACCACATCGGTGCCACCGCTGATCGACGCCACCTGGACCCGTTCACCGACGTTGTCACGCAGCCACAGAGACGACGATGGCGGCAGCGACGAACCGGTGATGCCGACGGTACGCAGCGCCGACAAGTCATGCTCAGTGCGCGGCACCGCGCCCGCCTTGGTGCAACCCAACACGTAGCCCGGGCTGGTGCCCAGCACAGTAGCGCCGACATGAGCGGCGATGTCCCACAGAGCATCCGGGTTCGGATAGTTCGGGCTGCCGTCGTAGCAGACGATCGTGGCACCGACGAGCAGCCCGGCGACCTGGAAGTTCCACATCATCCAGCTCGGGCTGGTGTACCAGAAGAATGTGTCGTCGGCACCGATATCCGATTGCAGAGCAACGGCTTTCAAATGTTCGAGCACGACGCCGCCGTGTCCGTGCAAGATCCCCTTCGGCAGCCCCGTTGTGCCCGAGGAGAACAGAATCCACAGCGGATGGTCGAATTCGACGGGGACTGTGTCCAGTTCCTCGGCCTCCGCGGTGAGCTCGGATGCCAGCACGGTAGCGCGCAGCGTCGGCAGGCCGGCTTGCAGCGCGGCGACGTCGTCGCGCTTGTCGTGGGTCTTGCCGCCGTACCGATAGCCGTCGGCGGTGACAAGGACGACCGGCTCGAGCTGGCCGAGCCGGTCCAGCGCAGCCTTAGCGGAATAGTCCTGCCCGCAGGCGCTCCAGATTGCGCCGATGCTCGCAGTGGCGAGGAACGCGATGATCGCCTCGGGAATATTGGGCAGATAACCCACCACACGGTCACCTGCTGCCACGCCGTGCGAACGCAGCGTCTGCGCGAATGTGGCTGTCCGCCGGAGCAATTCGTGCCATGACAACTCGGTCACCTGTCGGTCCTCGCTGACGTGCAGGATCGCGGGCCGGTCGGTGCGCGCGTTGCGCACGATCTGGTCGACGTAGTTGAGGCGCACGCCGGGGAACCACCTCGCGCCCGGCATCTCCGGGTTGTCGAGCACGCGATTCGGCGGGTCGCCGAGCTCGAAGTATTCCCACAGCGCGCCCCAGAACGCGGCCGGGTCGTCGACCGACCACTGCCACAGCGATTGGTAGTCCGGCATCGGCGCACCGATGCGCCGACGCACGAACCGGGCAAAGTCGGTGACCCGGGCGTCGGCTATGTCCTGTGATGTCGGCTCCCACTGCGGAGCGACGTCTGTCATCGGGCGCTCCAGCCGCCATCCATGGTGTACGACGCGCCGGTCACCATCCCGGCGGCCGGCGAAGCCAGCCAACCGACCAGCGCGGCAACCTCTTCCGGTTCGACCAACCGCTTGATCGCGCTCTCCTTCAGCAAGATCTCGGCCACCACCTGGTCTTCGGGGATGCCGTGCGTGCGGGCCTGGTCGGCGATCTGCTTGGTCACCAGGGGGGTACGGACGTATCCGGGATTCACACAGTTGCTCGTCACGTCGTGCGGACCGCCCTCGAGCGCCGTCACCTTCGACAGGCCCTCGAGCGCGTGTTTGGCGGTGACGTAGGCGACCTTGTACTCGGAGGCGCGGATGCCGTGCACCGATGAGATGTTGATGACACGGCCGAACTTCTGCCGGTACATGTGCGGAAGCGCCGCCCGGATCAACAGGAACGGCGCCTCCGCCATCAATGTCAGGATGGTCCGGAACCGCTCGGGCGCGAAGTCGACGATCGAGTTGATGCTCTGCACACCGGCATTGTTCACCAGGATGTCGGTCTCGAGCTGCAGGTTCTCCAGCGACGAGACGTTGAGAAGGTCCACCGCCCAGGCTTGCCCGCCGATGTCCTGCGCCAGATCCTTCGCTCCGGCTTCGTCGACGTCTGCGACCGTGACAACCGCGCCGCGGGCGGCGAGCTCCCTGGCACATGCCGCGCCGATCCCGCTCGCAGCGCCGGTGACCAAGGCGGTGCGGCCGTTGAGGTCGCTCATGCGACGCCCGCCTTGGCGAGGTCGTCGCGGTCGGCCTGATCGACGGTCGCCAGATCGATGCCCTTCGTCTCGCGGGTGAAGTACACCGCGATGAGGGTGACGACAGCGGCGCCGGCCAGGTACAGCGCGATGGGGACCGAGGAGTCGTAGACCTCGAGTAGTTTGACCGCGATGATCGGCGCCAGCGAGCCGGCGACGATCGAGGTGACCTGATAGCCAAGGGACACACCGGAATACCGCATGCGGGTGGGGAACATCTCGGCCATGATCGCGGGCTGCGGTGCGTACATGAACGCGTGTATGACCAATCCGATGATGATCGCTCCCATGATGACCAGGTAGTTGGCGCTGTTCATCATCGGGAACGCGAAGAAGCCCCAGGTGCCCGCGGCGAGCGCACCGACGAAGTACACCGGGCGACGGCCGACACGGTCAGACAGCCTGCCCACCAAGGGAATCGCGACGAAGTGCACGGCATGCGCGGTGAGCAGCCACCACAGGATGTCGCTGGTGTCGGCGTGGACCTGCACCTTGAGGTAGGTGATCGAGAAGGTGACGACCAGGTAGTACATGATGTTCTCGGCGAAGCGCAGCCCCATCGCGGTGAAAACGCCACGCGGGTAACGCTTCAGCACTTCGACAACGCCGTACGAGGCGGCCTTGACCCGCTCGACCTCTTGCTGTGCCGCGACGAAGATCGGCGCATCGGTGACCTTGGTGCGGATGTAGTAGCCGATCAGCACGACCACCGCGGACAACCAGAATGCGACCCGCCAACCCCACGACAGGAACGCGTCATCGGACAGCGTCCCTGTCAGCACCAGCAGCACAACAGTGGCCAGCATGTTGCCGACGGGTACGGCGGCCTGCGGCCAACTGGACCAGAACGCGCGACTCTGGTTAGGGCTGTGCTCGGCGACCAGCAGGACGGCGCCACCCCATTCGCCCCCGACGGCGAAGCCCTGGATGAACCGCAACACAACCAGCATGGTCGGCGCCCAATATCCGACCTGCCCGAACGTCGGCAGGCAGCCCATCAGGAACGTCGCGACACCGACCAACAGCAGGCTGAACTGGAGTAGTTTCTTGCGGCCGTACTTGTCGCCGAAGTGACCGAATACCACCCCGCCGACGGGGCGCGCGGCGAAGCCGACCGCATAGGTGATGAAGGCCGCGAGGATCGCGTCGAGGTCACTGTCGCCCTTGGCGAAGAACACCTTGCTGAACACCAACGTGGCGGCGGTGCCGTAGAGGAAGAACTCGTACCACTCGACGACCGTGCCGGCCATCGAGGCCGCCACCACGCGCTTGAGGCCCGTCGTGATCGGTGGACCGGGTTCGTTGCTTGTCGGCGGCGCGTCGTCGCGGACACTCATCGCACACTCCTGCCTCAGTTGTGATGGCGAACACAGATCTCTGTGAGTATTCATGCAGATACCAGCCCATGCAATGGCCAAAATTGCAGCAGCCATCTGCAAAAATGCAGATATGACCGCACCCCCGTCCGGCCGCCGTCCGAGCGCCGATGACCTGCTGGTGCTGCTGGCTGTGGGCCGGTCCGGCCGCTACAACACGGCGGCCGAGGAGCTTGGCCTCAACCACACCACCATCTCGCGCCGCATCGCCGCGCTGGAGCAGTCGATCGGCGGCCGGGTGCTGGCGCGCGTCGCAGGAGGCTGGGAGCTCACCGACCTCGGCCGCGAGGCATTGTCTGCCGCCGAGGCCGTCGAATCGGCGGTCCGCTCGCTGACGGTCGATCCCGGAGGCGTGCGCGCGCTCGAGGGCGTGGTGCGGATATCGGCCACCGATGGATTCAGCGCGTACATCGCCGCACCGGCGGCCGCACAGGTGCAGCGCCGGCATCCCAAGGTGGCGGTCGAGATCGTGACCGCTACCCGGCGGGCCACGCAACAGCGGTCCGGACTCGACGTCGAGGTAGTCGTCGGTGAACCGAAGGTCCATCGTGCCAAGGCGATTCGGCTCGGCGACTATTGCCTCGGGCTGTACGGTTCACGCGACTACCTCGCCGAGCACGGCAAGCCGACGAGCATCGCAGATCTCGCCCGCTATCCGCTGGTCTACTTCATCGACTCGATGTTGCAGGTCGACGACCTGGACATCGCGACGAGCTTCGCTCCCGCGATGCGCGAATCAGTCACGTCCACCAACGTTTTCGTGCACGTTGAAGCGACCCGGGCCGACGCGGGTATCGGCCTGCTGCCCTGTTTTATGGCCGACCGCCACAGCGACCTGATCCGCGTGCTGCCCGATGCCGTGGCGATCCAGTTGACCTACTGGCTGGTCACCCGCGCCGAGACGCTCCGCAGGCCCGAGGTCGCGGCTGTCGTGGACGCGATCCGCGACCGCGTGCATGACCAGCACGACGTGCTGCTTGGCCTGCGTCATTGACGACGACGCCGCTCTCGCGCTTACATCCGCACGGCTCGCCCAGCACGGGCTACAGCCCATGACTACTTGTTCTGTTTCTTCTGCGCTTGCTCACGCGCCTTCCGGCGTCCTGCTCGCGCTGGTTCATGCTCCCTCTGACACGCCCAATTCGTCACCGTAGTAGCCGGAAAAAACGTAATAGTCTGCGGCGGTCTTGAAATCGCGTTCTCCCAGGGGTCCCAGGGTTCCTCTGGGTCCTTGAGATGTACTTCCACGACGACACAGTCGGACTTCCTGTTTCGTACCCATTCGATCGCTTTCCACGCGAGGAGACAGGACACGAACAGCGCGATGACGATCACCGCTCCCCAGAACAGCGTGGAAATTCGGAAGTCATAACCGCGGGTATAGGTGGCCGCTACATAGGTCCCGATTGCAGCCCCCTGCACTTTGGTTGCCAGTGTATCCAGGTCAGAGACTGCTTTCGACGCCGTTCGTGACGAAGTATCGCGCAGGGCTGAGAACTGACCTGATCCGAACGCTTGCGGTTCGCCGCGCATATTGCTGCAGTCATGGGTATGCCATTCATCGATCACCCGAAGGGGCGCGCCTACTACCGGCACTGGGCAGCCGCAGAGCCGCGCGCGGCCGTCATCTTCTTGCACGGTTTCGGCGAGCACACCGGCGTCTATCACCGGTACGGCTTCGCCCTGAACGCCACCGGCATCGATTTGTGGGCCGTCGACCAGTTCGGCCACGGCCTCAGCCCTGGTGACCGCGGCGACTTCGGTTCGGTCGAGGACAGTTCTGACCTGGCCGACGCGTTGACCGACCTCGCCGAGGGCGAACGCCCGGGCCTGCCGCTGATCGCTCAAGGACATTCGTTCGGCTCGGTCGTCACATTGTTCCGGCTGCTCGATCAGCCCGAGCGCTACCGGGCAGGCGTCATCTCCGGCGCCCCGCTGGTTCCAATCCCCGAAATGCTCGACGCCGACAGCGCATTCGACCTGGATCCCGGCTGGCTTTCCGGGGATCCGTTCTACCTCGACTCACTGGAGAACGACCCGCTGGCGTTCGTCGACGCCGACGGCAAGCCACTGGCGCGCGAGCTCGACAAGGCGTGGGACAGGTTCGGCGCCGAACTGCCCAAGCTCGCGGTGCCCACGCTGGCGGTGCACGGCACCAACGATCCGATCGCGCCCGTCGACGCGGTGCGCGCCTACGCAGAGCAGCTAGACCCGTTGCAGCTCAAGGAGTTTCCCGGCGCGCATCACGACATTCTCAACGAGACGGTGCATCGCGAGGTGGCGGCGGCCATCGTCGACTTTGTCGAAAATCAAGCTGGGCTATAGCGTCACTCGCCTCCGCCGCCGCCACAGCCGCCCCCACCACAGCCTCCGCCGCCGCAGCCGGATCCGCCGCCGCAACTTGCTCCGCCGCCGCAGCCGCCTGCGCCGCCGCCCGCCGCTCCGGCCGCCCAATGGTTCTTATTGCGTCGACGGAGGCCACGCACAGTGAGCCATACCGCAGCGATCCCCATGATCACCAAGAGGCCGAACATGACTACCAAGACGGTACTCATGGGCAAAGGCTACGCCGGTTTGCTTTCGCCGAATACAGTAAGAACGTGAAGCTCAGGCGCGGGGATCGGCTGGGACAGATGTCTGCCGCGGTGGCCGACCTCGAGCTTCCCCCGGCTGTGTTCAAGACGTGTCCGTGGCAGCCGCGCGAGCTCATCGACACGGGTTTGCGGCAATGGTTGCGTTGCTGTGCGCCTGCGCTGTGGGACAACCAGGTGATCGGCATGCCCTCGCGTGCGGTAGATGAAGCGTGGCACGGACTGATCCTGTGCACCGCGTCGTATTCGGCGTTCTGCAAGAAGGCCTACGGCGAGTTCCTCCATCACCATCCGGAGGGCGGCGCACCTGCCGGCCTCGCCAGGGATCCGATCGGAGAGCAGCTGCGCAGGACAGTCGTCGCGTGGACGCTCGTCGCGAAGCCAGGCGAGCAGTGCGTCTTATGGGATCTGGACACGTGCGTCGGCGTGGACGAACCATGGGGCCTCGATCAGGCCCATGTCGCGGCGATCCAGGACGCGGTCACCTCGGCCCGCGGCACGAAGTAGAGTCACCCCGTGCGCTAGCGGGCGGTGATCGGCTTGGCGTCGGTGCTTGCGGCGGCGACAATCCGGACACGACATAATGATCACCGCCGTCGTGCACGGAATGCGCCGCGCAGGCAGCCCAAGGGTCACGTTGACGGGATGCCGCCCCGCAAGCCCACCCGACGGGACTGTTTGCGTGATCGTGGATGAATCAGCCATGTGCTGTGGCAGACTGCCTGCGAGGTTGGACCTGCAGGGACGTGTGGACACACCGGACCGCAGCGACGACGAGGAGCGATGAGTGGGGCCGGAGAAAGATCCACCGCAAGGAAGCGGTCCGTCGGGGGAAGACCCCGGCTCGCCCGGTGACAAAGCGTGGCGGGACCCGTCCCGACCCGAGCAACCGGCTGAAGACTATCCAGAGCCGTCGGTATCGCCGGGGGCTTCCGACGAGGCGGGCCGTCAACCCGGCCAGCCCTCGCCCGGTGGCAGCATGCGGTTTCAGGATCCTGCGACGGCACGACCGCGCCCGCCTACCGTCGGGGAGACCCGGGCCCGCGAGAAGGCCGAGCGCAAGCGCCGAGAGATCGAGAAGGCACGGGTCGAGGCCGAACTCAAGCGGCATCAACGCAACCAGCGGCTGAAGGGTGGCGCCGCGGTCGTCGGTCTGGTGGGTGTTGTTGCGGGGCTGGGCTATTGGGCGTTGTCGCCGCGGACGGTCAACGCACAGTGCGTCCAGGAGGATTCCACGGGTGGCCCGATAATCGTGCCAGACAGCTACTGCACCGGCCACGGTGGCGGCACCGGCGGCCTCTTCATTTACAGCGGCCACCAGTACCGCTACTACTACGGCAGCACAGGAACCGTTGGCGCAAGGCCCTCGGGGGGCACCACGATCGCGCCAAAGGGGACCACCATCAAGACGTCGTCGGGCACCACCATCCAACGCGGCGGCCTTGGCAGCAAAATTTCCGGTAGCGGCGGCGGCTAGAGGGGTCCGTGAAGCGCGTCCGAACACAACGACGGCCGGACTGGTCATCGATCGTGGAAACACAGGGGCTCGTCTTCGGTACGCCCGCGCTCGATGCGGCCGGAGGGGACCGCGTGTACTGGGACGAGTCGGTGTACTACGAGTTCGAGATGGACGAGGTGCTGGCCCTGGAGGCCGACGTCGAACTGCTGCATTCGATGTGCCTGAACGCCGTTGAGCAGGTCGTGGTCATGGAGCGATACGCGGACTTCGGTCTGCCGGAGTGGAGTTGGCAGCCGATCGCCGAGTCGTGGCGACGCTCCGATCCGTATGTCTACGGGCGTTTCGATTTTCGCTACGACGCCCGCGCGCCTGCCAAGCTGTTGGAGTACAACGCCGATACCCCCACCACGCTGCTCGAGTCGGCTGTCTTGCAATGGCATTGGCTGCAAGATGTGTTCCCGGGTTTCGATCAATGGAACTCACTGCACGAACAGCTCGTCGACCGGTGGAAGGTCGTCCGGGATAGCTTGCCCAGCAATGAGCTTCACTTCTCCTGGTCGGGCGCCGAGCAGACCGGCGAAGATCAGATCACGACGACCTACATGCAAGAGACTGCGGCCGAGGCCGGGTTCGAGACCATAGCGCTGGAAATTGAGGATGTCGGCTGGGACACGGCGCTGGAGCGCTTCGTCGACTTGGAAGAAGCGCCGATCGCCGCGATGTTCAAGCTCTATCCATGGGAGTGGGTGTTGGACGACGAGTTCGGCCAGCGCGTGGTGTCGAGCCTGCCGAATACCATGTGGATCGAGCCGCTATGGAAGACGCTGCTGTCGAACAAGGCGATCCTGGCGATCCTGTGGGAGATGTATCCCGGCCATCCGAACCTCCTGCCCGCGTACCTCGATGACCCCCATGAGCTCACCGAGTATGTCCGCAAACCCAAGCTCGGGCGCGAGGGTGGCAACATCACCATCGTCGGCCCCGGCATAGAGTTGGCCACCGGCGGTGTCTATGGGGAAGAGGGCTACGTCTACCAACTCTTCGATCCACTACCGCTTTTCGACGACGTGCGGCCCTCGCTGGGTGCATGGGTGGTGGGCGATTCGTCTGCGGGTTTGGGGATCCGCGAGGCCGGCGGACTGGTGACCAATGACCGTGCAGCCTTTGTCCCGCACCGAATCCCATTGACCGAAGGAAGTTAACGATGACTACAACCGTGATGGCGCTGCAGCCCGACTTCTGGGATTCGATTGGCCGCGGCGTCGGCGCCATGTGGCTGTATGCCGCCGTCGGGCTGGTGCTGATGGTGATCGGGTTCTATGCGATCGATCTGACCACGCCGGGTCCGCTGCGCCAGATGGTCAAGCAGGGCAAGCCGAATGCGGTCGTCATTTCTGCGGCGGGCATCGTCAGCATGGCGTTCATCGTGGTGCTGGCGATCTATTCGTCCGGGGGCAGGCTGGCCGAGGGACTGACCGCCGCCGCGATTTTCGGCTTCGTCGGGATCGTGGCGCAGGTGGTCATGATGCGGGTCGCGACAATGGTGCTCGGCGTCAACATGTCCGGCTGTTTGGACTCCGACCGGTTTTCCCACGAGTCGCTGATGGTGGCTGCCGCGCAGTTCTCGCTCGGGCTGGTGGTGGCCGTCGCCATCCTTTGAGACCTGAGGCGGGCGCGTGCGGCGCCAGGCAAGGTAACCCAGTGCTGAAGCGGACGTTGATCGCCGCGGCCGCCGCACTGGCAGCGGGGACACTCTTCGCCGTCCCGGCGAGCGCCGAACCCGGCGATAACCCATGCGAGTTCGCGATCAACTAGTTCTGCAAGTTCATCCCGATCGCTCCGGATCTCGAGGGCGACGTCGACCTCACGAAGGACCGGCCACCGGCCAATCCCAATGCGCCGCCGCCGGATTCGCTGC
The DNA here is from genome assembly GCA_035634855.1 of Mycobacterium sp. Lineage (GTDB taxonomy): Bacteria > Actinomycetota > Actinomycetes > Mycobacteriales > Mycobacteriaceae > Mycobacterium. The sequence goes on along the minus strand of DASQCE010000241.1, from coordinate 3,860 downwards.
CTGTGGTCGATCCCTGTGCTGCGGGCTGTATCTAAAGCCAGGTGTCGTCGGTGGTGGCAGTGAGGAACGCCTCCAGATCGTCGCGCCATTGCGCGGGGGTGGTCTTGTCCGGCTCGATCCCGGTGTAATCGCCACGGTAGAACAGCAGCGGCCGCGGCTTCTTGTGCGGCACGTCGGACAACGAGTGCACGGCACCGAACACGACGAAGTGATCGCCACCGTCGTGCACGGAATGCACCGAGCAATCGATGTGCGCCAACGTCCCATCGATGATCGGCGAGCCGAGTTTCGAAAGCCTCCAGTCGATTCCGGCGAACTTGTCCGTCTCCTTGGAGCCGAAGCGCGCCGAGACGTCCTTCTGCTTCTCGTGCAGCACATTGACACAGAAGTGCCCGCTGGCCTCAACGGCCTGCCATGACCGCGACACCTTGGTCGGACAGAACAACACCAACGGCGGCTGCAGCGACAGCGCGGCGAACGACTGGCACGCGAACCCGACCGGGGCGCCGTCGTGCATCGTGGTGATCACGGTGATGCCGGTGCAGAACTGCCCGAGCACATTGCGGAATGTGCGGGGGTCCAACGGTTCCTTGGACACTAGCCCTTGAAGCCCACGCTGAAGTCGTGGCCCCACAGACTGACCGCCGTGCTTTCGCGGGCGATCCAGTCGTGGTCATCGACTTTGCGTCCTTCACAACCGAATTCGATGTCGAAGCCGCCTGGCGCCTTCATGTAGAAGGACAACATCAGGTCATTGACATGGCGGCCGAGGGTCGCCGACATCGGCACTTTGCGACGCAGCGCCCGGTCAAGGCACAACCCGACGTCGTCGGACTGCTCGACCTCGACCATGAGATGCACGATGCCGCTGGGTGTCTCGCCCGGCATGAACGCCAGGCTGTGGTGGCGAGGATTGACGCCGAAGAACCGCAGCCACGCGGGTGGGCCATCGGCGGGCCGGCCGACCAGCTGCGGCGGCAGCCGCATCGAGTCGCGCAGCTTGAAGCCCAGCACATCGCGGTAGAAGTGTAGCGACTCCGCGTCGTCGCGAGTGGTCAGCACGACGTGACCGAGGCCCTGTTCCTCCGTGACGAACCGATGGCCGTAAGGGCTGACGACGCGCCTGTGCTCGAGCGCCGCGCCGTGGAACACCTCCAGCGTGTTACCCGAGGGGTCCTGGAAGATCATCATCTCGTCGACGCGGCGGTCGGCCAGCTCGGCGGCGGTGGCCTCCTTGTAGGGCGTGCCCTCCACGTCGAGCCGGTGGCGAATTTCTTGCAGCCCTCCAGCGTTCGCGGTCTCCCAACCGGAAACCTGCAGCCTGTCGTGCGCACCCGGCACGATCACCAGCCGCGCCGGAAAGTCGTCCATCCGCAGGTACAGCGCGCCCTCAACCTGGCCTCTGCCCTCGACCATGCCGAGCACCTTCAGACCGTATTCGCGCCAGGCCGCGATGTCGGTGGCCTCGATGCGCAGATAACCCAGTGATCGGATACTCATGCCCCGCCATCCCCAGGAACGTCTTTCAAAAAATCAACAGTCAGCTTGTTGAACTCGTCGAACTTCTCCAGCTGCGCCCAGTGCCCGCACTGCCCGAAGACGTGCAGTTGCACCCGCGGAATCTGCTTGAGTGCCACCAATGCGCCGTCGAGAGGATTGACACGATCCTCCCGACCCCAGATCAGGAGTACCCGCTGGCGCAGCTTGTACACCTCACGCCACATCATGCCAAGCTCGAAGTCGGGGCCCGCGAACGACTTCCCCATCGCACGGGTCGCGGCCAGCGATTCCGGAGTACTGGCGATCGCGAAGCGCTCGTCGATCAGGTCGGGGGTGATCAGCTTCTGGTCGTACACCATGATCCGCAGAAACGCCTCGAGGTTCTCGCGGGTGGGTTCATACGAGAACTTGCCGAGCAGCTTCACACCCTCGGTCGGGTCTGGCGCGAACAGGTTGACCGACAGCCCGCCCGGGCCCATCAAAACCAACCGACCGGCGCGACCGGGGTTGTCAAGCGCAAACCACACAGCGGTGCCGCCGCCAAGCGAATTGCCTACCAGCGCAGCGCGTTCGATGCCGAGGTGGTCGAACAGGTTCAGCAGAGCGGTGGCGCTGTAGCGGTTGTACTGCTCATGCTCGGTGTGCTTGTCGGAGTGCCCGTAGCCGGGCTGGTCGACGGCGAGCACGTGAAAGTACTGCGCCAGCACGCCGATGTTGCGGCCGAAGTTGGACCAGCTCGACGCACCGGGCCCGCCGCCGTGCAGCAGCACGATCGTCCGCTCATGACCGGTACCCGCCTCGTGGTAGTGCAGCCGCATGTCGTCGCGAACCTGCGCGTAGCGCGAGGTCGATTCGAATGTGATCTCTTGCTGTTGTGCGGTTTCGGCGGCGAATGACGTCATCAGACCATCGTGTCCTGGGGCGGCAGTCCGAACTCGTTGTTGCCGAAGATCAGGTAGGCGCGTTCGGGATCGTTGGCCGCATGCACCCGGCCCGCGTGCGCGTCACGCCAAAACCGTTGCACCGGAGCGTCGTTGTTCAGCGCGGTGGCACCGGACGCCTCGAAGAGCCGGTCGATCGAGGCGATGGCGCGGCCCGTGGCGCGCACCTGGTCGCGGCGGGCGCGGGCCCGCAGCTCGAACGGAATCTCCTTGTCCGCCTCCAGCAGTGCGTATTCGTCGCCGACATTGCCGATCAGCTGCCGCCAGGCCGCGTCGATATCGCTGGCCGCCTCGGCGATGCGCACCTTCGCGAACGGGTCATCCTTGGCCTTCTCCCCCGCGAACGCGGCGCGCACGCGCTTGCCCTGGTGCTCGACGTGGGCGTCGTAGGCCCCGTAGGCCATCCCGACGATCGGCGCAGAGATGGTCGTCGGGTGAACTGTGCCCCAAGGCATCTTGTACACCGGAGCGGTGTTGGTCTGCAGGCCGCCTGCAGTGCGGTCGTTCATCGACTTGTACGACAGGAACCGGTGCCGCGGCACGAACACATCCTTGACCACGACAGTGTTGCTGCCGGTGCCGCGCAAGCCGACCACGTGCCACACGTCGTCGATGCGGTACTCGGTGCGCGGAATCAGGAAGCTGCCGAAGTCGACCGGCCTGCCGTCCTTGATGACTGGTCCGCCGAGGAACGCCCACGTGGCATGGTCGCAACCCGACGACCAGTTCCACGAGCCATTGACGAGGTAGCCGCCGTCGACCACGGTGCCCGCACCCATCGGCGCGTACGACGAGGAGATGCGCACGGTGGGATCGTCGCTCCACACATCTTGCTGGGCCCGCTGGTCGAAGAGCGCGAGGTGCCAGTTGTGCACGCCGATGATCGAGCTGACCCACCCGGTTGAACCACATGCCGTCGCGATTCGCCGCACCGCTTCGTAGAACACCGTCGGATCGCACTGCAGGCCGCCCCACTGCTCGGGCTGCAGCAACTTGAAGAATCCGACCTCGTCGAGCTCGGCCACGGTCTCGTCGGGCAACCGCCGCAGATCCTCCGTCGCCTGGGCGCGCTTGGCGATCAGCGGCAACAGGTCGTCGATGCCGGCCAGGACCGACTGCACGTCACCCTGTTCAATGGACGTCACTGGTTTGCCTCCCGAGATTACGGACCTGAAAGAAGATTAGAACACGTTACGATTTGTGTCGAGCAGCGCATTCCTGCGGTGGCTGGACCTGCGGACATGCGTTTCTGTAACCTGTTCTAGTTATCGCAGTGTTTCTTGACAGGAAGGGCCCCCGCCGTGACGGACGAGCCGCTGGGTAGCCACGTGCTCGAGCTGCAGGTGGCCGACGTCGTCAAGGAGACCGACGACGCGTGCTCGCTGGTGTTCTGTGTTCCTGATGGACCCGACGCGCCCG
>DASQCE010000240.1:0-10812 GCA_035634855.1 Mycobacterium sp. | reverse complement strand
CTCATGCCACCTGTCCTTTCACCACCGGCAGACCGGGATCGCTGGCGGCGTCCAACGACGACGGCGCCGCACCTGCCGCGATCAGATGCGCGGCGAACGAGGCGATCATTGCCCCGTTGTCGGTGCATAGTCGTGGCCGCGGGATTCGCAGCGTCAGCCCATTGGCGGCGCAGCGTTCCTCGGCCAGCTCGCGTAGCCGCGAGTTCGCCGCCACCCCTCCGGCGATCAGCAGTGTCTTCACGTTGAGTTCCTTGGCGGCGTGGACGGCTTTCCTTGTCAGCACGTCGGCGACGGCCTCCTGGAAGCCGGCCGCGATGTCGGCCTGCGGGGCATCGGGATGACTTTCCACGTAACGCGCGACGGCGGTCTTGAGCCCGGAGAAGCTGAACGCGTACGGGTCGTCGCGCGGCCCGGTCATGCCGCGCGGGAAGACAATCGCGTCGCGGTCGCCCTGGCGCGCCAGATCGTCGAGCACCTTGCCGCCGGGATAGCCGAGGCCGAGCAGCCGCGCGATCTTGTCGTACGCTTCGCCGGCGGCGTCGTCGACGGTGCTGCCGAGTTCGACGATCGGTTCACCCAGCGACCGCACGTGTAGCAGGTTGGTGTGCCCACCGGATACCAGCAGGCCGACGCTCTCGGGCAACGGGCCGTGGTCGTAGACGTCAGCGGCCAGATGACCCCCGAGGTGGTTGACCGCATAGAACGGCACCTGCCAGGCGGCCGAATATGCTTTGGCGGCAGCCACTCCCACCAACAGCGCACCGGCCAGCCCGGGACCGATGGTGGCGGCGACGATGTCGGGCTTGGCCACGTTCGCCTTTGCGAGCGCCCGCCGCATGGTGGGGCCCAGCGCCTCCAGGTGTGCCCGCGAGGCGATCTCGGGCACCACGCCGCCGAACCGCGCATGTTCGTCGACGCTGGACGCCACCTCGTCCGCGAGCAGTGTCACGGTGCCGTCGTCGTCGAGGTGCGCGATGCCGACGCCCGTTTCGTCGCAGGAGCTTTCGATCGCCAGGATGGTCGTCATTGCGGATCCCGTCTCATGGTGTAGGCGTCGGCGCCGCTGGACCGGTAGTACCGACGGCGCAGGCCGACGTTGACGAAGCCCAGACTTTCGTACAGCCCGATCGCGGCCTCATTGTCGGTGCGCACCTCGAGGAAAACCGTTCCACCCGCAGCATATTCGAGCACCTCCATCATCATCCGCCTGCCGATGCCTTGGCCCTGGTACGCGGGGTCCACTCCGATGGTATGAATCTCATACTCGTAAGGCCGCTTTCGACCGAGTCGGGAGATCCCGGCGTAGCCGACGAGCTTGTCGTCGGCGCGGGCCGCGACATAGCGGATGTGTTTCGCCTCGAGCTCCGCCAGGAACGCCCGCGCCGGCCACGGGTCATCGCCGTCGAACAGCTGGGCCTCCAACTCCGCGCATCGGGTGGCGTCTTGGCCGGTCAACGAGTCGTACACGACTGTCATCGAGCCACCGGCGAGGGTTTGGCGTCGGGACGACGCAGATACAGCGGAACCAACGGCGCCGGCTCGGCCGTCCAGTCGGCGACCGCCCGCACGAGGCCCGACGCAGTGGGATAGACCGGCGAAACCCTCGGCAGGTCGAATAGCGCGGCATGCTCGGGTGATCCGGCCACCGCGTGAGCGTCGGCGGGCACGTCGGCCGGCGCGTTCACAGCAGGCCCGTCGACGCGGACCCCGTCGCGGTAGCGCGCCCAGTACACCTCCCGGCGGCGGGCATCGGTGACCACGAGAATTTCGGATGTGGTGGCTCCGCTTTCGATGCCGATCGCGTCGAGGCTGCAGACGCCGTACACCGGGACGCCGAGCGCGTGACCGTAGGCCGCCGCTGTCGCCATGCCGACCCGCAACCCAGTGAAAGGGCCTGGCCCGCAACCCACCACCACGGCATCCAGATCATTGACGGTCAGGCCGGCGTCGGCGAGCGCGGCAAGCACGTTCGGCGTCAGCTGCTCGGCGTGTGCACGCGCGTCGACGGTGACCCGCTCAGCGAGCACCGCGACGTCCTCGAGCCGCACGACGCCGGCGGTAACCGCGGGCGTCGCGGTGTCCAAGGCCAGGATCATGTTTGTCTTTTGTGCTCCTCGCGTGCGAGGCATCACTGCCGGCTCCACTGCCAGATGGCGGTCCGCACTTCGGTATCCGGCCCGCGTTCGAGCCGGATGTCGAGGTGGCTGTCCGAGAGTCGTTCGGCCAGGCCTTCGCCCCACTCCACAACGACGACGGCGTCGTGGAGATCGGTGTCGAGGTCCAGGGAGTCCAGCTCGGCGAGCAGGTCCACGGACCCGTGGTCGAGGAGCCGGTACAAGTCGACGTGGATCATCGTCGGGGAATCCGCGCAGCGTGGACGATGCACGCGGGCCAACACGAACGTCGGCGAGATCACCGGGCCTTCCACGTCCATCGCTCGCGCAATTCCCTTAGCCAGCACGGTTTTCCCCGCGCCCAACGGGCCCGACAGCACCACCACATCACCGGCGCGCACCTGTCGGCCCAGCTGGACGCCCAGCGCGATGGTGTCCTCGGCAGTCGCGAGCTCGGCGGTCCCGGAGCGCCGCTCAGCCATGGTTGCGCACCCGTTCGCGCACCCGACGCGTGAGCGCGACCAGCTTGGAGGGTGTAGCGCGCTCGACCAGCCGGACGAGGGCATCGTCGATAGCCTCGGGCTGCTCGAGCTGCACCAGATGCCCTGCACCGCCGACGATCACCAGCTCGGACTTCGGCAGCGCGGCGGCCAAGCTCTGGGAGTGCTCCATCGAGGTGAGCAGGTCGCGGTCACCGCAGGCGATCAGGGTGGGCACCTTCGCCAGCGTCGGGAGCGCCGGGGACTCGTCGTGCACCTCCAGCGCGTGCAGGAATTCCACCAACGTGGTGATCGGCGTGTCGTGCATCATCTTCTCGGAAAACGCCACGACGCTCGGGCTGATCTTTTCGTCGCCGTAGGAAGCCGCCCGCAGGATCGGGGCGATCACCGATTTGGCGGCGCCGCGGGTGCGGTGCACCGTCTTGGGCGCATGCCGGACCGCAAACCGAGCCGCTTCCAGCGCCGGATTCTTCAGGATCTCGCCAAGCGGTGACCGCGAAACACCTTCGGCAGCAGAGGCGATGATCGCCGCGCCGACGACGCGGGTCGGGTAACGCTGCGGGAACTGGCGTGCATGCGACAGCACGGTCATGCCGCCCATCGAATGGCCGACCAGCACCACAGGGCCGCGCGGTGCCATCACGGCGAGCACGGTGTCCAGGTCCCTGCCGAGTTGCGTGACGGTATAGGAGTCGGGTGACGCCTCGGCCGACTGACCGTGTCCGCGTTGGTCGTAGAACACCATGCGGACCTGCCGGCCCCACTGCTCAGCCAGTCGCAGTCGCTGAAAGTAGAAGGCGCCCATCCGAAGACAGAAGCCGTGCGCGAAGACCACCGTCAGGCGAGCGTCCGCGGGACCGACTTCACGCACGGCGAGGTCCACTCCGTCGGGAGTGGTGACGACATAGCTGCGGTCGGCGTCGAGTAGTTCGAAGTCTTCGTCCTCGTAGGGGTCGTCGGCGCTCACATGCCGGCGCAGCGACCTGGCGACGGATACGCCCGCGGCGGTGCCGACCGCCGTCAGCCCGGCCGCCCCGGCGAGCCACGGCGCGTTGGACCTCCAGCCGCGCGGCCGCCCGGTCTCCTTATCGCTCAACGGCTTTGGCCCGTCGCTGCTCCACGGTACGTTCGGGTGACCCGGCCGCGCGGGCTGGTTACCACCTCGTAGTTGATGGTGCCGAGCAGATCGGCCCAGTCCTGCGCCGTGTGCTCCCCCTGCGTGCCGGGGCCGAACAGAATCGCGTCGTCACCCTCGGCCACGTCGATCTCACCGGGACCGAGGTCCACCACGAACTGGTCCATGCAGATACGCCCGACGCTGCGCCGGAGCCGGCCGTTGATCAGTACGTCGATGCGGCCGCTCAAGGTTCGGAACACACCGTCGGCATAACCGATCGGTAGCAACGCCAGCGTGGTGTCGCGTTCGGCGATCCAGGCGTGACCGTAGGAAACACCGTCACCCGGTCGTACCGACCGGACAAGTGCAACAGGGCATTTCAACGTCATCGCCGGACGCAGATCCATGTCACCACGCTCCGGAATCGGTGTCTGCCCATACAGCGCGATACCGGCCCGCACCATGTCGAAGGCCAGATCGGGACGGGTCATGGCGGCCGCGGAGTTGCTCAGGTGCACGATTTCGTATCGCACCCCCTCATACCGGGCGTGCGCCGCCATGTTGGTCAGACGCTGCGCCTGAAGATCGTTGAACGGGTTGTCCGGGTCGTCGCCGTGCACCAGATGCGACATGATGCCGCGCAGCCGGACCGCGCCGCCGGCCAGTGCACGGCGCAGCACGTTCAGCACCTCCGGATACTCGACGGCGCTCACACCGTTGCGGTTCAGCCCGGTGTCGACCTTGACGGTGATCGTTGCGGTATGACCGGTGCGTTCGACAGCGTCGAGCACCTCGCCGAGTTGCCGCACCGATGACACCGCCACCTCGACGTCGGCGTCCAGCGCCGGCCCGAAGTCGGTGCCCGGCGCGTGCAGCCAGGCCAGCACCGGACTGCATATGCCGTCGTGGCGCAGCGCGAGTGCCTCGGTGATGGTGGCCACGCCGAGTTCGGCTGCGCCCGCGGCCAAGGCGGCACGCCCGACTGCCACGGCGCCGTGGCCGTACCCGTCGGCCTTGACGACGGCCATCACCTGGGCCGATCCGGCGTGCTCCCGCAACAGCCGCACGTTGTGGGCGATCGCGTCGAGGTCCACCACGGCTTCGGCGGTCGCGGTGGGGGTCAGCGAAAGCTCAGTCGTTTGCATGGTCATGTCACCACCGCCGATTGTCCCAGAACCGCTCTAACCCGCCCAACGTGAGCTTGTGGTCGAACTTTCGTCGAGTCTTCGAGCACAAGGACACGTTCGACGACTGGACTAGTGGGCGAAGGGCTGCAACTCGTTGAAGTGGCCGTCGGGCTTCAGCTCGTCTAGGTGGGCCAACGCGGTGAGGGTGTCGTCGCGAAGTGCCCTGGCCAGGTCCGCGGAGAAGCCCTCCCGCACCACGATGCGCAGCATCGTGATGTCGGTCGCACCCTCCGGCATGGTGTAGGCCGGCACCTGCCACCCGTAGGCGCGCAGCGCATGCGACACGTCGAACTCGGTGTAGCCGAAATCACCGGCCAGCCGGAAGCTGACCACCGGGATCGCCGAGCCGTCGGCCACCACCTCGAAGTGCTGGCTCTCGCGCAGCTCGTCGCCCAGCCAGCGGGCGGTGTGCGACAGGCAACCCATCACCTGGCTGTAGCCGGCGCGGCCGAGCCGCAGAAAGTTGTAATACTGGCCGACGACCTGGTTGCCGGGCCGGGAGAAGTTGAGAGTGAACGTCGGCATGTCACCACCGAGGTAGTTGACCCGGAACACCAGATCCTCCGGCAAGTACTCCTTACTGCGCCACACCACGAAACCAATGCCGGGGTACGTCAGGCCGTACTTATGCCCGCTGACGTTGATCGACACCACCCGCGGCAGCCGGAAGTCCCATTCCAGCTCCGGATGCAGGAACGGCACGACGAAGCCACCGCTGGCAGCGTCGACGTGCACCGGAATGTCCAGTCCCCCGCCTGCGGCCAGTTTGGTCAGCGCGTCGCAGATCTCGCCGACCGGTTCCAGCTCGCCGGTGAACGTGGTGCCAAGGATCGCCACCACGCCGATGGTGTCCTCGTCGATGTTGTCCAGCACCTGCTCTGGCGTGATGACGTAGCGGCCTTCCGCCATCGGCAGATAGCGCGGTTCGACGTCGAAGTAGCGGCAGAACTTCTCCCACACCACCTGCACGTTGGAGCCCATCACCAGATTCGGCGTGCGGCCCTTCCAGTCCTTCCCGACCTTCTCGCGCCAGCGCCACTTCATCGCCAGCCCGGCCAGCATGACAGCCTCGGATGACCCGATGGTCGACACTCCGACCGCGCTGGACGGGTCGTCGTCGCGCAGGTTCTCGGCGTGGAACAGGTCGGCCACCATGCACACACAACGCTGCTCGATCGCGGCGGTGGCCGGGTATTCGTCCTTATCGATCATGTTCTTGTCGAACGTCTCGGCCATCAGCTTCTCGGCCTGAGGATCCATCCAGGTCGTGACGAACGTCGCGAGGTTCAGCCGGCTGCTGCCGTCGAGCATCAACTCGTCGTGGATGAAGCGATACGCATTGTCGGGATCCATACATTCATCGGGCATGCGCAGCGAGGGAACTGGCGCCATCGCCAGCCGCCCTGTGTAGGCCGGGGCGATCTGCGGGGCATGAGTGCGCTTGCGCGACATGAGAGTCCTTTCGATTACAGGGAGGCGATGGCGGCACGGACGTGGGCGAGGATGCGCGACGCCGACGTCGGCGCCGGGCGCGGACCTGGGTCGGCGGCCGACAAATTGGCGGCGCGGGCGTGCACGAAGGCGGCAGCTGCGGCCGCTTCACCGGCGGGCAGCCCGGCGGCCAGCAGCGCGCCGATGATGCCCGACAGTACGTCGCCCGACCCCGCGGTGGCGGCCCAGGATTGGGCCGCCGGGTTGAGGTAGACCCGTCCACCGGGTTCGGCGACGATCGTGACATTGCCCTTCAGCAGCACGGTGGCGCCGAGCCGGTCGGCCAGCTTGCGGGTGGCTGCGACGCGTTCATCACCGGGAGGAGAACCGGCGAGTCGCGCGAATTCGCCTGCGTGCGGGGTCAATACGGTCGGTGCAGAGCGGCCGACGACCAGATCGGGGTGTGCGGCGAGGATGGTAAGCGCGTCGGCGTCGACGATCACCGGCAGATCGGTCTCGAGCGCGAACCACAGCGCGGCAGCCCCTGCGTCGTCAGTGCCGAGGCCGGGACCGACCGCCCAGGCCTGCACACGGCCCGCTGCGTTCGCGCTCGGCGAGGCGATGACTTCGGGCCAGTGCGAAAGCACCTGTGGGCCGGCGCTTCCCGCGTAGCGGACCATGCCAGAGGTGGCGGCCACGGCGGCTCCGGTGCACAGCACGGCCGCGCCGGGGTAGGTCGCTGAGCCGGCCAGGACACCCGTGACGCCTTGCGTGTACTTGTCGTCCTTGGGCCCGGGTACCGGCCAACGGGCGGCGACGTCAGCGGCGTCGAATCCCAGCATGTCGGTGGACGGGAGGTCGAGGCCTATGTCCACCAGTTCGACACGACCGCAATCACCGAGGGCATGGACAGGTTTCAGACCGCCGAACGTCACGGTCAGACCGGCGTGCACGTGCGGACCGTCGACGACGCCGGTCTGTACGTCGACCCCGCTGGGTATGTCGACCGCCACGACGGGCATGCCCGCCTGGTCGACGGCGGCGAATACCTCGGCAGCGCCTGCCCGTAGCGGGCCGGAGCCGGAGATGCCGACCACACCGTCGATCACCAGATCGGTTGCCGCCGGAACGCTTTCCACCACTCTGCCTCCGGCACGCGTGAAGGCCGCCAACGCCGCCTTGTGCGTGCGTTCCGGATTGAGGAGCACCGCTGCCGCGGCCACGCCCCGGCGACGCAAGAACGTCGCTGCCCACAGTGCGTCGCCGCCGTTGTCGCCGGAGCCGACGACGGCACATACCCGGCTCCCGGAGATGGCGCCGGTCAGCCGAACCAGTTCGCGGATGATCGCGGTGGCCAAGCCGAACGCGGCGCGGCGCATGAGTCCGCCTTCGGGCAGGCTCGCGAGCAGCGGTGCTTCGGCGTCGCGGATCTCATCGGCGGTGTAATAGTGCCGCATCCCAGCCAGGATTCCATGCCCGCGACGCTGACAGCGAGGTTTCAGTCTCGGCGGGTCCGGCTGTAGTGCCGCCGCGCCTTCATCCGATTGCCGCAGCCACTCATCGAGCACCAGCGGGCCGTCCCGGCGCGCGAGCGGTCGATGAGGAACAACCTGCACTCGTCGTTGGCACACGGCCGCAGTCGGCCCGGCATGTCCCTCTCCAGTTCGCCCCAGGCCAGCACGACGCGGGCCGGCCAGTCGGCGTCGAGCGACCAGTCGACACCGTCGGGCCCGATGTCGGGCACCTGGTGCACTTCGCTGAGATAGCGACGCAGGACCGACGCGTCGGCGTCCATCCGGACGACGCGTTGCAGGTCGTCGCGCAGCGTTCGCACGGCGTCGACGTCCTCGCCCCGACCAGCCGCGTGCGCACGCAGCCACGCGCGGGCGGCAGCCATGTCCGCGAGCTGATCGACCGCCTGCCCGTCGATCACCGGCGTGGTGTTGAGTAGGTCCAGCAGGACCGCCTGCCAATCCGCTGTGGAAGACATGCTAACCATCATATATTACTTGACAGGTTAGAACCAAGCGTGTTGACTTCAACTAACCGTGACAACCACTAGAAGGGGTTAGCAATGGTCACGCATCATCGCTCCGCCGAAATCGCCGGTCACCGGATCTTCTATCGGGAGGCCGGCTCTCCCGCCGCGCCCGCCGTGGTCCTGTTGCACGGCACACCGGCCAGCTCGCATCAGTACCGCAACCTGATTCCGGCGCTGGCCGACCGGTATCACGTCATCGCCCCCGACTACCCCGGCTTCGGCCACTCCGACGTGCCGAGCGTCGACGAATTCAGCTACACGTTCGACAACCTCGCCGACCATGTCGACGCGCTGCTGGACTACCTGGGCCTGCAGCGGTACGCGATGTATGTCCAGGACTACGGCGCCCCGGTGGGCTGGCGGCTGGCGTTGCGCCACCCTGAACGCATCGCCGCGATCATCACCCAGAGCGGCAATGCATACGTGGAGGGATTCTTCGGCGACGCGATGGAGCCGCTGTTCTCCTACGGCCGCGAGCGTTCCGAGGCCAACGCCGCCGCGCTACTCGAGTTCATCAGCATGGACGGCTTGAAATGGCAATTCACTCACGGTGTTTCGGACCCGTCGGTAGTCGACCCCGACACCTGGATCAACGCGTACTCGGCGGTGGCCAGCAGCCCGGCGCGGGTGGAAGCCCAGCTAGAGCTGTTCGCCGACTACAGCTCGAACGTCGACCTGTATCCGCGCGTGCACGAGTACTTCCGCACCTCACAGCTGCCGCTGCTCGCGGTCTGGGGCCGCAACGACCAGATCTTCGGCCCGGACGGCGCATTGGCGTTCGCTCGCGATCTGCCCAACGCAGAGATCAACCTGCTCGACGGCGGCCACTTCCTCCTGGAAAGCCGGCTGACCGAGGTCGTCGCGCTAATCCGGCCGTTCCTGGAGGAGCATCTCGCCGGCGCCGCGTCACTGGCCCGACTGGCCATTTGACCAATTGAACGAGCGCGGACGTCTTTAGACTGTCCTGACGGAACTCACTTTGGAGGGCAGAATGCCATCCACTTACAAGCTTCTTCAGATCGCACTCGCGGTTTTTGGCGCCTTGTGTCTCCTTCTGTATCCCCTGGCCGTGGTCTGGCCGTCGGGGTGGGCATGGCATTCCGGCGCGCCGCAGGCGTCGGACTACTTCATGATGATCGCCGGTTTGTACGCGACGCTGGGCATCTTCCTGCTCAACGCGGCGCGAAACCCACAGGCCAACCTCAGCCTGATCTGGTTCACGGTGTGGTCGAGTGTCGTACACGCCGCAATCATGGCGGTGCAGTCCTTCGGCGGCGCACACCAAATGGGACACCTGTTGGGCGATGTCCCGGCACTGCTTTTGGTGGCCGTCGTCCTGTCGGTGCTCGTGTTGTCGTCCGGCCTCAAACAGTCTGCGCCTGAGCCGATTCCCGCACGCTGAGCGCGAGCGCGGACGCCTTCTCATCACTCGGTTGTGCGAGTGTGAGATTTGTCGGCGGCGGTAATGGAGCGCTGCTGCCATGGCCATGCGCCCGTCATCTCCAGTTGGAGAGAGAAGCTGAGGAAGGTGCGGATCAGCACGATGCCGGCCAATACTGCGACGCTCTCGCCGCTCGGTGTGACGGCGACGGTTCGGATGATGTCCGCGGCGACCAAGAACTCGAGACCGAGAAGTATCGCGCGGCCCAGCCGTCGCCGGAAAAAATCGTAGGCGCCGCCGTCCTCACGACGGGTCTTTCCAATCGTCATGAACGCGGCGAGCAACGCACCGCCTGCGATTACGGCGACACCGATGACGTCGATCGCCGAGCCGATTGCCTCGATGATCTCGACGAGAGACACGACGTCATGGTGACACCGACGCCGCGGCTATTGCGACGACACGCCGTACTGTTGCACGTCGGCTCGAGCGCGACACTGAAGCGTCTGCGAGACAGGCCGATTCGTAGAGCGGACGATTCAGTTTCGCTGTCCTGAGTCGCGGTGCTCGAAGTAGCGGTGTTGATATGGTCGCGCCGTGAGCCCATCGAGCGGCATAGGCGCCAGGAGCGCTCGACGGCATCGGAGGTCTTCACGGCGGAAGCGGCAATCACATGCACGACCCCAAAACGTCGCCGAGCTACTGGTAAAGGCCTGTAAACGACCCACCCGTCGTAGCCTGCGCTCAATCCACGGGGCCGCCATCGAGGCCGATACACTGGCCGTCGCTGACCTGTGGCTGGAGGAACTGGCACGCCTGCAGCCCGATGTCGACGCGGTCCGCCGAGTCGGACTCTGGCTTGCCAGCACGTCTCCCATCAGGGGGCCGGTGAAGATCGGGTGGCGCTGCTTGGCGCGACAGGTGCGACGAAAATGTCGAAGTCATTGTTCGCCGCGCTGGAGCAGGACCAGGTCGATCGCGCACTGCTCACCGCGGCTGGCGACATCGTCCGAACTGATCGACGGGCCTGCCCAGGACATC
>DASQCE010000239.1:0-3734 GCA_035634855.1 Mycobacterium sp. | reverse complement strand
CCGGACGAGGCACGAGTCGCCTGCTACTTCACGGTCTTCAGCGAGATCGGCCTCGACCACTTCGGCCGCTATCGCGATGTCTTCGTACCCGTCGGCGACGACTGGTTGATCCGCCACCGCTTCGTGTCGACCGACTGGAGCGCACCCAACTCAACGATGGCGCGCTAGGCCGCTCGCGAGAATCAATGGCAACATCGCATCCAGGGCTGTGAAATCGCTGACGCAACAACCCTCAGTGCAATTTCGAGCAGAGGAGCCCGACTCGACAATGGCGCGCTAGGGCGCAGGCGGCACCAGCATCGACTGCCAGGTCTTGTTGCCGGGATGCGCCAAATCGGTCTGTGTGTAGCGTTTCCCGTCCGGGCCGATGTAATCGCCGGTCGCGGGATCGTAGGGAACGGCGGAGACCGGTGCCGCGGCCTGCGACGGCGCACCGGGCGGAAGCGCCGCGCCAGTGCCCTGCGGCGGCGGCAGCCGCGGGTCCAGGCCCGGCGCATACTGTGGCACCCCCTGGCCGGAGAGCGTCGCATTCGGGTCGCCCTTCCAGTTGAGGCCGTCGTTCAGCGGAATGTACTGCTCATCGCTTTCGCACAACTCAACCGTCGGCGCGCGCTTGCCCGGCTTCGTCTCGCACGGAATGTTGCGCACACCACGGACATTCATGTCCGAGTCCTGCGGGAGACGGCAGTACAACTCGCCCGCGGGCCGCTCGGGATAGTCCTGATCCGACGGCGACCGCTGCTGCCGGACCGGCAGGAATCCGGTGTTGCATGGCGGCGGAAGATTGAGGTTGAGGTTGAAGTCGAGGTAGATCCCCCGATAAGCCTGCTTGACACCGGAATCCGCGACGGCGATCGCTGACATGACGGCGGTCCCCTGCGGGAAGAGAACAAGCAACTGCTCGAGATCGTTGCGGTAGGTCACCGCGATGTCGCCGAGGCTCACCAGATTGGCCAGCAACACCGGCAAGGCGGGCGCGACGCGATCGAACAGTGCCTTGCCTTCACCCAGCGCCGGACCGCTTACGTTGAGTAGATCCGCGAAAGCCGTGTCCTGCGCCTTTAACTGACCGGTGATCGACGCCAATCGCATCGCCCATGTCGCGATCGAATCCGCTGTCTGCACTTGGGAATTGAGCACAGGCGGGGACTGATCGATCAGCTGCGTGATCGGATCGACGGTCTTGCCGGCCTCGATCGCCAACGACGTCGATCCGTCGACGATGCGTGACAGCTCAGGTCCCAGCCCGCCCACGGCCTTATCCGCTTCGTCGACGACGGTACGCAGATTGTCCTGCGGGATCGCCTGCAGCGCTCTGTTGGTGGCGTCCAGAAGGTTTCCGATATCCGCGGGAATCTGCACCCTGCCGACTGGGATGACATCGCCGTCGCGCAACTTCGGAGCATTGGCGGCCGTGCCCGGTTGTGGGGTCAGCTCGAGGAACTGTTCACCGACGGCGGAGCGGCTGTGTACCGCCGCCGAAATGTCAGACGGGATCGGCGTGGCCGAGTTGAGTGTCAGAACGGCTCGAACGCCGTCGCGGGTGGTTTCGATCGACTTGACTCTGCCGATCTCGGTGCCGCGATAGGTCACCACCGACGTCGGGTACAACCCGCCGGACGCGGGCAGCTCGGCCGTCACCGTGTAACGCCCGATGCCGAACAAGGCGGGAACTTTGACGAAGCCGAACGCCATCACACCGACGGCGATGATAGTGATGGCCGCAAGGATTGCCAATTGCGTCCATACGGCTCGGGACAAGCGCAGCATGCTAGTACGCCCCCCAGCGATACGGTGCGATCAACGGGTTGCCCGCGGTATACGGGCTCGGCATCTGGCCGATCGTGCGGCCCCACTGCAGTTCGAGTTCGGTGAGGTTGCCTTCCCACCTCGTCCCGGTGAACAAGCTGCTGTCGATCCGGCTCAGGGTCAGATCGATGACGAGAGTGATGTTCGCGAAGTCACCCCGGAACCAGTTGGCAAGCGTGCTCTTGACCCAGGGGTATGTCGACAGGAAGTCCAGCCCCCTGGTCAAGGCGGGCCCGGCGTTGGCAAGTTCGCGGAACACCGGCGCGATATTGCGCAGGTTGTTCACGAACGATTCCTTGGTCTGGTCGACGGTCGAGGTGGCGATCGCGCTGAACTTGCCCAGCGCATCGATCGCGTCCGCCAACTTGGTGCGTGAATCGGACAGCACGGCAAGCGCCTGCGGGATCGTGGTGAGCGCCTTGTCGACGGTCTGGTCCTTCGCCGCGACCTGCCCCGCCAACGCGTTGAGATGCTCGGTGGCGGCGATGATGTCGTCGGTCTGGGCGTTGAGCTGACCAATGAAGGTATCCAATTGGGTCAGCAGGCTGCGCATGTCGTTCTCGCGGCCCGCCAACGCCTTCGCGAACGCTTGATTGATCTCCTGGAGCTGGCCCAGCCCGCCACCGTTGAGCAGAACAGACACCGACGCCAACGTCTGCTCGGTGGTCGGGTATGTGCTCGCCCTGGATAACGGAATCACCGAACCGTCCTTGAGTTCGCCCTGCGGCGGCTCGTCGGTGGGTGGTGCCAGTTCGATGTGCATGGACCCCAGCAGGCTGGTCTGCCCGACCTTGGCGGTGCTGTTCGCCGGCAGATGAACATCGCCGTTGATGCGCATGGTCACCAGGGCATGCCAATCCTGTACCTCGATCTTGGTGACGTTGCCTACGTTGACGTCGGCGACACGCACGCGGGTATTCTGTTGAATGACAACCACATCGGGCAACTGTGCCTGGATGGTGTACGAGCCGTCGCCGGTACCAGTAGTTCCCGGCAGGTTGAGCGAATTCAGCCCGCGCCACTCACACCCCGGGATCGCGGCCAGGCACGCGGCGATCAGCGCCGCGGCGAGCATGCGCTTCACGGCGTGCCCCCGGGCAGCGGCGGCAAGGCAGGGGGTGGCGCCGATTCGGCTACGGGAGCAACCATCAGGCCCTGGAGTCCCAGGCCGGGG
This sequence comes from Mycobacterium sp., assembly GCA_035634855.1. Classification (GTDB taxonomy): domain Bacteria; phylum Actinomycetota; class Actinomycetes; order Mycobacteriales; family Mycobacteriaceae; genus Mycobacterium. Next base: position 751 of record DASQCE010000239.1, on the reverse strand, counting down.
TCGGTCGTGATCGACTGCGGCGGTATATCACCGGCCAACGCCGCTTCCGCGGGCAGTGGTCCGGTGGGGTTGTTCACCGGCGCCGGGACATCCGGCGGCGTCTGAGGCGGCAAGTGCGGATTCAGCCGATCTTCGCTGTAGGTGATCTCGTTGGGCCGCGCCGACGCTCCCGCGAACGGATTGATCCCGAGTGGCGGGAAGTTGTACTGGCGGTTCTTGATGATCGGCGCCAGATACTGGACACACAACTTCGACGATTGTTCCCAGTTCTCGCGCGACGCGGCTTGGATTGCACTGCAGATGAATTGGACGGTGTTGGCGAAGTTGACCGGGGCCAGAATGCCCGTGACCGCGCTCTGCGCGGGTTGGTAGATGTTCATGAAGTTGCCGAACACCGTCGGCGCGATGTGCAGCACCTGCTTGACGTCAGCGCGGCTGTCATTCAGAGCCGTGGTGACCGCATTGAGGCGGTCGACGGTGACGCCGAGGCCCTCGCGGTTCTCGGCGACGAAGCCGCGCAGGTCGTTCACGGCGCCGTCGAGGCCCTTCGTCGCATCAGCCACCTCGTTGGGAGTGTTGGACAGCACAGTGGTGATGTCGGCGAGGTTCGTGTTGAAGGAGGCGAGCAGATCACTGCTGGAGGACAGTGCGGCTCCTTCGGAATCGTTGCTCCGTCAGCGAGTTTCGGGCCGTTGGAGTACGCGGGGACGAGCTGGATCGCGCGTGCGGATACGAGTGACGGCGACAGGAT
>DASQCE010000238.1:0-2600 GCA_035634855.1 Mycobacterium sp. | reverse complement strand
GCGGGCCTCACGGCGCTGGCCTGCCGGGTGGGCGGCGACGCCGGCGAGCCGCACGGCGGGGGAATCTACGCCTACCGTGACCGGTGTCCCAGTTGCCTGGGCACGTTGGCCGGCGCGCAACTGCGCGGTGCGGTGCTGCGGTGTCCGACGTGCGGCGCCGGTTTCGACGCCGTTCACGCCGGTGCCGGTGTCGGCGGCGACAGCCATCTGGAGCCGATACCGGTGCTGGTTCGCGACGGCGTGCTTTCGATGGCCGTTCCCGAAGAGGTGGCGTGATGGAGGGCACCGGCAACGTCATTGACGTACTTGCACGCATCCGCGCCAACCGCGGGGGGGCGCCGCAGCCCGCGGGTGAACGCTGCGAGATGTGTTCGGAGGACATCGCCGACGAACACCAGCACGTGGTGAATCTCGAAGGCCGACAACTGATGTGTGTGTGCCGCGGTTGCTACCTACTGTTCACCGACACCGAGGCCGAGTTACGCTACCGCGCCATCCCGGACCGCTACCTGGCGTTCCCGGATTTCGCGCTGGACCGCCGCGCATGGGAGACATTGCAGATCCCGGTCGGGTTGGCGTTCTTCTTCCACAACTCGACGCTCGGCCGCACGGTGGCGTTCTACCCCGGCCCAGCCGGCGCCACCGAATCCGAGCTAGATCTTCAGGCGTGGAACGACATCCACGCCGCCGATCCCCGGGTCGACACCATCGCCGACGACACCGAGGCACTGCTCGTACGGGTGCCCGACGATGAAACGGCTTCTCCGCACGCTTATTTGATTCCCATCGATGCCTGCTACGAGTTCGTCGGCCGGCTGCGCATGATGTGGCGCGGCTTCGACGGCGGACAGGATGTCCGCAACTACATCGACGAGTTCTTCGAGCTGCTCGACAGCCGTAGCCGGGTGGTGGATCGCGCATGACAGATATCACGTTCGCCGTCCTCGACGTAGCGCCCGAACCGTACGCGGTGACGCCGATCCTGATGGCGCGGGTCGGCATCGCCTCCGTCGGCGAGGAGCCGGTGCACGCGATCGCATTGCGCTGTCAGGTTCGCATCGAACCTTCGCGGCGCCAGTACTCCGACGACGAGGCCGCCGAACTCATGGACTTGTTCGGGCCGCGGGAACGCTGGGCCGCGACTCAACACTCATTCCTGTGGCAACACGCCACCGCGATGGTGCCTGGATTCACCGGTACCACCCAGGTGCACCTGCCCCTCGAATGCACGTATGACTTCGAGGTGGCGGCGGCGAAGTACATGCACGCGCTGCGCGACGGCACCATCCCGCTGCAATTCCTGTTCAGCGGGACGGTTTTCGGCCGTGGGTCAAGCGGCTTCGCCGTCCAGCAGGTGCCGTGGGACTGCGAAGAGCGCTACGACATGGCCGTGTCCGTCTGGCGTGATCTGATCCAGCAGCACTTTCCGAACACCGGCTGGGTGCGACTGGACCGCGACACCATCGACGCGCTCGCCGCATATCGCTCCGCACGCGGCCTACTCGGATTCGATGACGCGATCAACTCACTGCTGGCGGCGAACTCGGCGACGCGGGAGGTCCCATGACCGCCGGGTGGGACCATGCACGCGCCGTCGCCGACGCGGTGCTGTACGAGGGCTATCTGCTCTACCCGTACCGGGCCAACTCGCGAAAGAACCAGTCGCGCTGGCAGTTCGGAGTGCTGGGTCCGCAGGCCGCCGCGGACACCGGCATCGGTGAGGATGACACGCTGTCCTCGCAGGTTCTGGTGCGGTCAAGCGGTGTCCCGTCGCTCTCAGGCGTGGTGCGGTTCCTCCAGTTGCAGCATCGGTGTGCCGAGCGCGACATCGGCGGCGGCCGCTTCGAGCAGGTCGACGAGCTGACCACCGGGTCCACGAGCTGGCTCAGCTGGGATGAGGCCGTCGAAGGCGAGATTCCGATAGACCGGTTCCCTGTCACGAGTCTGCCACGCATGCTTGACATCTCGGTCCCTTCGGGCACCGACATCGAAGTGCTGGATGGTGGGCGACTTGTGCGGACACGCCGTGCGCTACACGGTCAACTCGACATCTCCGCGGAGCGCGATGGCGAACTGTTGCGGCTCTCGTTCGAGGTGCGCAATGTTGCGCCACCCGCCGCCGACAAGGACGAGGCGATCGCGACCTCGCTGATCGGCACGCATCTGCTCATCGAAGTCACCGACGGGGAATTCGTGTCCCTTCTGGAACCGCCGGATTCCGCAGCCGCAGCGGTGGCGCGGTGCAGGCAGCACCGCTGCTTCCCTGTGCTTGCAGGACCTCCCGGAGCCGCAGGGGCGGCGACATCGAGCAGAAGCGGTCGAGGCGATCTCATATTGGTGTCGCCGATCATCCTCTACGACCATCCCGAGATCGCCGAACAGAGCAAGGGCGCGCTGTACGACTCCACGGAGATCGACGAGATCCTCACGTTGCGGATTATGACGATGACCGACGAGGAGAAGGCGCAGGCGCGCGCCACCGATCCGTTGGCGGCCCGGATCATCGACCGCTGCGACTCCATGTCACCGGAGGCGATGCTGGATCTACACGGTGTGCTTCGCAATCCGCACGCGCCGACGCAGGAACCGGGGCTGATACC
>DASQCE010000237.1:0-7211 GCA_035634855.1 Mycobacterium sp. | reverse complement strand
GTCGGCCTCGGTGGGGTGTTCGAGCTGCTGCAGCACCGGGCCCTGGTGCCGGGTGGCGTATGTGTCTCCGGGCAACAACAGCACCGGCAACCGGTTCAACGTCGCCAGACCGGCGACCGTGACCAGATTGAGGGCGCCCGGGCCGATCGACGCGGTCACCGCCAGTGTGGAGCGCCTCCGGGTGGCCTTACCGTATGCGACCGCGATATGCGCGAGGTACTGCTCGTGGCGGCCCTGGATGAACGGCAACTCATCGGAGAGCTCATCAAGAGCCTGACCCAACCCGGCCACATTGCCGTGTCCGAAGATGCCCAGCGCGGCCGGGATCAGGCGCGCCCGTTGCCCGTCGGCCACGCTGTACTGGGCGGCAAGAAACTTCACGACGGCCTGGGCGGTGGTGAGCCGGACCGTCTTTCCTGAGGTGCTGATCATTGGTTGGTTTCCTTCGGGGTTCACCACGGCCGGCCGTGGATGACGATGGTCTTTTCTTCGGTCATTTCGTGGACAGCCGAGCGGACACCTTCCTTGCCGATGCCGCTGCCCTTCAGTCCGCCATAAGGCATCAGATCGGCCCGCCACAGCGGCGTCCAGTTGATGTGGATGTTGCCGGCGTCGATCTGGCGCATCGCGCGCACCGTCGCCGCCACGTCCGAGGTGAAAATCCCTGCCCCCAGGCCGTATTCGCTGTCATTGGCGATGGCGATCGCGGCGGCGATGTCGGGGGCCGAGGATACCGCGACGGCGGGTCCGAACAACTCGTCGCGGGAGAACGGCGACTGTGGGTCGACGACCGCGACGACTGCGGGCGTGATGACCGCACCGTCGCGGTCACCGCCGGTGAGCAGTTTCGCGCCGGACTGGCCGGCAGCCTGGATCGCCGAATGCACTCGGGTGGCCTCGGTTTCGGAGATGAGCGACCCCAATCGGGTGTCCTCCCGGGCAGGATCACCCAGGGTGATGGCGTCGACCTTGGGCACCAGGGCGTCGAGGAAGTCTGCTTCCACGCGTTCGTCGACGATCACCCGCTGCACCGAGATGCACACCTGGCCGGCGTTGATGTAGCCCCCGGCCGCCACCGCGGATGCGGCCATGTCGATGTCGGCGTCCGGCAGCACGATCACCGGGCAGGAGGCGCCCAGTTCCAACGACAGTTTCTTGATTCCCGCGACCGCGGCCAGGTGGGTCCCGGTGGCCGTCGAGCCGGTGAACGACACCTTGCGCACGCGCGGGTCGGTCACCAGCCGGTCACCCAGCTTCCCACCGGATCCGGTGAGCACCGACAGCGCACCCGGCGCCAGCCCGGCGTCGACGAAGCACTCTGCCAACTTGAGCGCGGTCAACGGTGTAGAGCGGGCCGGTTTGAGCACGACCGCGTTCCCCGCGGCCAGTGCCGGGGCGATCTTGTGCAGCACCAGCAGCGCCGGGTAGTTGAACGGAGTGATCGCCACGACGATTCCGCACGGCTGACGCAGCGTGAAACCGATCTTCTCCAAACCGGTTCCGGGATTCGCGTCCAGGGGCAACGTCGAACCGTACAGCTGGCTGCCCTCGTGCGCTGCCAGCCGGATGATGGCACCCGAACGACTTGCCTCGCCACGGGCCTCGCTGATGGGCTTGCCGGTCTCGGCGCTGATCGTCTGCGCGATGTCCTCCGCACGCTGATCGGCTAGATCGGCCGCCCGCAGCAGCACCGTCACCCTCTCATGCGCTGGGGTCTCCCGCTGCACCCTTGCCGCGGCCTCCGCGTAATCAACGGCCGCAGCGGCATCGTCAATCGTGGCCACCGGCACCGAACCGACCGGCCGGTCGTCGTACGGGGACCGCACCACCTCGGTGGCACCATTGGTCGCGCCGCGCCATTCGCCGCCAAGCAGCATCTCCATCACAAACCTCCCTGTTCAAATTCCACACCCGCTGACGGCGTCAAACCGCCTGCGCCGCAATATGAACCGCTACACCCTCGTCAAAGACGACGCGGGCGATGCCCAAGCGATAGTGGCTCGGCAACCGCTCTACTGCCCCGCGTGCGACACCGCCGACTTCTGATTGAGCCGGTGAGTCCGTCGGCGGCGAAGCGGTGCGCACACATAAAGTGTGTGCTGTGATCTAGGCCTCAATCAATGGCTAAATCACATCAAATTCCCATCAAGACGGAATTAGGGTTTGGGTGTAGATGAACCGGTCGTTGATGGCGACGGTGGCCAGCCGATCGTCGATCTCGACCTCCGGTCATCGCTCAGCCCTCGAACGCCGGCAGGCCGGTGATAGCCCGACCGAATTGGGTCTACCGGGACATTAGGTTCGTCGCAGACGGCTGATGGTGGGTGGGCGCCGAGTGCACCGTCGCGTCGTTGAGTGTTGTCTCGATGGACCTGGCCGTCCTACGGGTGATCTGGGCGCCGGTAGCGCGGTCGGCGCCGGTGATCTGACGCGGCCCTGGGGCGACGTCACCCGGAAGAACGCGGTCCCCCTTCTGGGGCTAGGCGCGAATTGATGCGAGCGAGCCGGTCCAGGTATTCGGGGCGCGGAAGTCCGAATTGGACATAGGTCTCCTCCTCGGGCGGCCCGCCATATGGTTCCCATTGTCGGGCCAACTGGATGATCTCCTTCCACCGCGCAGGCAGGCCGTTCGCCGGCTCGCGCGCGCGATTTCGGCACGCCCGCGCGTCCGGGCATGGCTGAGGGTGTGCGTCCCGCTCCGACGTCGGCGCTGAAACCGTCGTCTGCGTCGCCGGTGCAGTCGGGACCGCTTCCGTACCGCCGAGCAGAACGCCCACCACGAGTGCAAGGTCAGCGCTGGACAGTGCTCGACAACGCATTGCTGGGGTCGAACGTTGTGGCGTCGCCGCAGAACCGGAGGGCGATCTGCGAGTGCGCGGAAACCTGCCCGTTGTCTGCCGTTGGGTGCGGGTCATTGGCGGGAAAATGTGGAGAGGAAGACCGAGATGTCCGACTAATTCAGCGAGGACAGCATTGCCGGTTCGTAGTTGTGCTCGCCGTGCACACTCAATGCGAGCAGCGGAGGCTGACCGAAGACATCGGTGATAACGAGTTCGCGGGACAGGCTTCGGGCCGCCATGGTCAGCACCGCGTGAATCGACCTCAGCTCGGCCAGATTACGCACGTCGACTTCAAGAGCGGCGACAACATCGCTTCTGCCACCGAATACCGGCACGGCCATGACGCAATGGCCTTTCCTCAATTCTCCACGCGAGATAGCCAGACGGGTCCGGCGGATTCTGGCCAACGCTCTGCGAAGTTGTTCACCGGTGGTGATGGTGTGCGGCGTACACCGGGTCAAACCACGGTGGATCATCGCTTCCACCAGGCGCGGAGGTGAGAACGCGAGAATCGCCTTGCCCATCGCGGAGGCATGCGCCGGCACGGGTCTGGCCGGCGGGTACAACGACCCCGGTTGATGCCCTGCGGTCTTCTCGATGTACCTGACCTCGGTTCCCTGCAGTATGCCCAGGCGCACGTCGCTGTGTGTCGCGATGCTGACGTCTTCCATCACGCGTCGGGCCCGTTCAGGCATGCTGGGCACGCAACCGGCTGTCGCGCCGATCGCGTGCAACTGCACCCCGACGCGGTACTGAAGGTCATCAGTGCGCTCGAGGATGCCCCACGCCGCCAACTCGGAAACCAGGCGGTGAGTCGTCGAGATCGGCAATCCTGCCAGCCGCGCTATCTCGGTCACTGAATGCACGGTCCCGTCGTTGAACGTCAATAGGATGGCGACCACCTTGCTGGTCACCGAACGTCCGCTGTCGGCGGAATTACCGGCCATTCAGATCTCCTAAACCCTCAGGTCACTACTGTGTGTCAAATTTCACAAAGCACTCGCACCGATGAAAAGACGGCGGTGCCGTTGCGGACACATCAAGTGTGTGCTGTGATCTAGGCCTCAATCAATGGCTAAATCACATCAAATACCCATCAATACTGCGGAACTGGGTTGGGTGGTGACACGTAGATCCCCCGGCCCCGCAGGTAGTCCATCGACGTGCTCGACACCGAAGTGGTGCGCGGCCGCACCGCGGGCCCACCCGCCTGAGCGCCGAGATCGACGAAATGGCGAGATCTACTCGAACTTTCTCGCCCAATTGTCCGTTTGGGCGAAGTTAGGATCGATCTCGACTCTCCGGTCATCGCTCAGCCCTCGAACGCCGGCAGGCCGGTGATGGCCCGACCCATGATCAGCGTGTGGATTTCGTCGGTGCCCTCGTAGGTGCGCACGCTCTCCAGGTTGCTGGCGTGCCGGCCCGGCGAGTACTGCAGCGTCACGCCGTTGCCGCCAAGCACGGTACGGGCCTCCCGGCAGATGGCGATCGCCTCGCGCACATTGTTCAGCTTGCCGAAGGAGATCTGCTCGGGCCGGAGCGTCCCGGCGTCCTTGAGCCGGCCGGTGTGCAGCGCAACCAACACGCCCTTTTGGATCTCCAGGGCCATGTCGACGAGCTTGGCCTGGGTGAGCTGGAATGAGGCGATCGGGCGGCCGAACTGCTCACGGTGCAGCGCGTAGTCCAGGGCCACCTCGTAGGCGTCGCGGGCCGCGCCCATGGCGCCCCAGATGATCCCGTATCGGGCCTCGTTGAGGCAGGAGAACGGGCCCTTCAGGCCGGTGACCCCGGGCAGCACCGCGTCGGCCGGCAGCCGCACGTCGGTCAGCGTGATGTCGCACTGGATGGACGCCCGCATGGACAGCTTGGGCTCGATCGGGGTGGCGGTGAACCCAGGGGTGTCGGTGGGCATTACGAAACCCCGGATACCGTCCTGAGTCTGGGCCCAGATGATCGCCACGTCGGCGATTGAGGCCAGGCCGATCCAGCGCTTGGTCCCGGTGAGCAGCCAGCCCTCGCCGTCGCGAGCCGCGGTGGTGAGCATGCTTGACGGGTCGCTGCCCGCGGTCGGCTCGGTCAGCCCGAAGCAGCCAACCAGCTCACCGGTGGCCATCCCGGGCAGCCAGCGCTGCTTGTGCTCCTCGCTACCGAACTTGTGAATCGCGCTCATCGCCAGCGATCCCTGCACGCTGACGAACGTGCGCAGTCCGGAGTCGCCGGCCTCCAGTTCCATGGCCATCAGCCCGTATTCGACCGCGCTGCGCCCTGCGCAGCCGTAGCCGGTCAGGTGCATGCCGAGCACGCCCAGCGTGCCCAGCTCCTTGATCAACTCGCGCGGGAAGTGCCCGGCCTCGTACCAGCCGGCGATGTTCGGCTTGATCCGTTCCTGCGTGAACCGGCGCACCCGGTCGCGCACCTCGAGCTCCTCGGCCGAGAACAGGCCGTCGAGGTCGAGGTAGTCGTGCGCCAATTCAGTCATGGTGGTCTCCTTTACGCGGTTTCGAGCATGACAGCGATGCCGTGCCCGACGCCGATGCACACGGCGGTCAAGGGTAGGCCGCCGCGCGCCGTACAGGAACCCGGCGAGGTGCGCGAGCGTCGAGGCCATGTGCATCACGCTGTCCGCGCTGACCCCGAGCCCCCGGCAGCGGGGCGTTGGCCGCCATCAGCGAGTTGTGCTTGTGCATCACGCCTTTCGGCGCCACAGTGTCGGCAGATCACCGGCCAGCACGGCGCCTCCCGCCGCTTATGCGGTCGGGGTGGCGTCGGCGATCGACGCCTTGTACTCCGCAATGGTCTTTTCACCGGGGGGATAGTTGCCCCATAGCGGTTCCCCCGCCTGGATCTTGAGGGCGACGTAGCCCTCCAGCTTCTCCTGTTCCAGTGCGGGATCGGCGATCTCGGCGGCGAGCGAGCGGGGGATCACGATGATCCCGTCCCGGTCGGCGACGAGGACGTCACCCGGGTAGACGGCCACCCCGGCGCAGCCGATCGGCACCTGGAGGTCGGCGACGTGGTGCCACGCGGCGCGGGTGGTGATGGTGACCGCGCTGGCGTAGGTGGGGAACGGCAGTTGGGACAGCACGTGCCCGTCACGCAGGCCCCCGTCGGTGACGAAGCCGGCGGCGCCGCGTTTCCACGCGCGGGTCATCAGCATGTCGCCGCCGGATGCGGCCCGGGTGTCGCCGCGACTGTCGACCACGATGACGTGCCCGGGTGGGACGCTCTCGATGGCGTCCCATTGCAGGGTGTTCCCGCTGCGGTAGGGATCGAGGGTGTTCACGTCCTCCCGAGCCGGGATGAACCGCATCGTGAAGGCCTCGGCCACGAATCCGTCTGTGACCTGACTGATCGGCCGCACACCGAGCAGTTGGGGCTGGCGGAACCCGCGCTTGTACAACTGGGTGGCAATCGTGGAGGTGCTCACCTGGCGGAGCTTGTCCAGCACCCCGTCGGGCAGCGGTTGCAGCTGTGGTTCCTCGGTCATGGCTTCCCTTTCGCGTTGAGTGGTTGTGGCTGTCAGGTCCGGCCAGCACCGGGTCACAGGAAAGGCCGGCCCGGTATCAACTGGGCACCGTGCTTGGCGTCCCAATCCGACTGCACCCGGTGCAGCACCCGCATCGCCGGCAGCACGGACCATCCCGGGACCGCCGGATCGCGACCGTCTTCGATGGCTTTCACGAAATCGGGGGCGATGAGTTCGGCGTTCTCCTGCTCGGATGCGATTTGTTTCTTCCCGGCACCGGTGAACATCGTGGACTTGCGTTCGTTGACCCGGTAGCTGTCCTGGTCGGTGACGGCGAGGGTGTCGTAGATGTACTCGCCCGAGTAGTACGAGCCGGTGCAGACGATGGTCTGGTCGTCGTGGGTCTCGACCACCAGGACGAGCTCCATGGGGATCCCGGTGCGTGGCTCGATCGGCGGGTAGGCGCTGTAGATGTTGCGGATCCTGGCATCGGCGGTGGCCATGTCACCACCGGAGACCATCCAGAGCCCGAAGTCGATCAGGTGCGTGGTGTGATGCCACAGCAGATTGTCGGTCCAGCTGCGCTGCAGACCCGTCGCTCCGACGTTCGACAACCGGTGGATGAAGAACCGGCCCTGAACGTGACTGACCCGCTCTTCGCCGCGGTGGATCCGCTCGACGATGGGCAGCCGCTCCTGTCGGAACCGCATCGGGTGGACCACACCCAGGGTCAAGCCCTTGTCCTTCGCGGCGGCGACGACCCGCTCGGCGCCGTCGAGGTTCATCGCGATCGGAATCTCGACCAACGTGTGCTTGCCGTGTTCCAGGGAGGCCAGCGCCATCTCTGCGTGGGTCTCGCTGGGACCGGCAATGATCACGACATCAACCTCGGGATCCTCCAGCGC
>DASQCE010000236.1:0-2645 GCA_035634855.1 Mycobacterium sp. | reverse complement strand
CGCCCCGATCACTCCCGCCGCCGCCATGGGCCCGTACTCGATCTGGATCTTGCCGATCAGCGTCGACACACCCACCGGCACGGTCTGGGCGTCCGTCGTCGACGTCAGCGAGAGCGCGATCAGGAAGTCGTTGTATGTGGCAATAACGGTGAAGATCGCCGTCGCCGCCAGACCGGGCGCCGCCAAAGGCAGAACGACCCGCCACAGCGCGGTCAGGCGTGAATCGCCGTCGACCATCGCCGCTTCCTCAATGTCGCGCGGGATCTCGGCCAGGAAGCTCTGCATCATCCAGATCACGAAGCTCGTGTTGAGTCCGGTGTAGATCAGGATCAGGCCAAGGCGGGTGTTCAGCAGCCCCCACTGTGCGAGCATGATGTACAGCGGGATCACCAGCAGGATGCCCGGGATCATGCGCACCACCAGCGCCACTACCAGGGCGGAGTTGTTCAGCCCGAATCGCAGGTTGAAGCGGGTGAGCGAGAAGGCCGCCAGGGTGCCGAGCACCAGGCTGACAGTGACCGAAAAGATCACGATGATGATGCTGTTCTCCAGGAACGCCGCGAAGTGGTATGTGTTGAACAGGCGGCTGTAGTTGTCCCAGGTGGGATGGTGTGGGTAGAGCGTGGCGCCGCCGAAGATGTCGATCGGCTGCTTCAGCGACGTGTCGAGCATCCACCAGAACGGGAACAGAGCGACGAACAGAATCGCCGTCAGCAGAAGATAGAAGCCGACGCGGGACCACCTGCCGCTCATGCCGCCGACTTCCGCAGCATCCGTACGGCCGCCACCATCAAGATTGTCACCATCGCCAGCAGCGACAACAGCATGGCCGCCGCCTGGCCGTATTGCGAGTCGAGGAACGCGGTGTTGTATGCGTAGATCGAGATCAGCCTGGTGGACGTCCCCGGGCCGCCCTGTGTGAGGACGTAGATCTGGTCGAACGTGCCGATCGCGTCGATCGTGCGCAGCGTGATGGCGACCAGCAGCACCGGCGCCAGCATCGGCAGGGTATGGTCGAAGAACAGCCGCACCCGTCCAGCGCCGTCGACGCGTGCCGCCTCGAGCGGTTCCTGCGGCAGTGACTGGAGACCTGCCAGCAGGATCAGAAATATCAGCGGCGTCCACTCCCACACGTCAACCACCACGACGGCGATGAACGCACTGGTGTTATGCGCGAGCACGTTGGGCGGAGCGGCCCCGAACCAGCCCCAGATCGTGTCGGTGACGCCGATGCCCGAGTCGTACAACAGCCGCCACATGACGCCAACGACCACCGGCGCGATCGTCATGGGCAGGATCAGCCCGACCCGGATCGGGCCGCCGAAGCGGATTTCGCGCGAGACGAGCAGGGCCAGGCCGAGGCCGAGCAGCGTCTCCACCGTGACGGCGCAGATGACGTACTTCGCGGTGGTTCGCATCGCCTCCCAGAAGAACTGGTCGTGGAAGACGTTGCGGTAGTTGGTGAGTCCGTTCCTGCCGAACTCGCGCCCGTATAGATAGTGGGTGATGCTCGCCCGCACGCCGTAGAAGAGCGGGTAGATCGACACCCCAGCCATGGCCACGGCGGCGGGCAGCAGCAGCAGGTAGGGCCCGCCGGGGATTCGCCCCCGCCGGGCCTCCGCCCGCTTCGTCGGTGCCGAAACCTGCGTCACCGTCTGATTAGTACGTGCCCTGCTGTTTGAGGTACGCCGTGATCTGGTTGGCCGCGTTGGTGAGGTGGGTCTGCGCGATCTGCTGGTAACCGGACTTCTGCGCGATCGCTTCCACCAGCGCCTTGTTCAGCTCGGTCCCCAGAAGCTCTTCCATCTTCGGCTCATCGGGGGTGCGCGGCTTCGGGATCGAGTTGTCCACCGCATCCGCGCAGGCGGGCAGCCAGCGGTACTTCGCTGCCAGTGCCGGGTCGCGAAGCGCAGGCCCGGTCACAGCGACGCTGCCGCCCGACGCGAATTCGTGCTGCACCTTGTCGGAGGTGAACCACTCGAGGAACTTCACGGCGCCGGCCGTGTTCGGAGCGGCTGACGCGATGCCGCAGATGAACGTGCCGATGGCCGGTCCGCTCTTGACCTGCGACGGTGTGGCGGCGAAGTCGATCTTCCCCGGGACCTTGGACTGCGTGGGGTCGTCGACCACGTGCGCCGTGCCGGTGTACTCGGTCATGGCCGTGCAGTGGCCCTGCAGCATCACGGCCGTCTCCTGACTGGTGTCGAACGCAGCAACCCCGCTGGGCATGTAGGGGATGAACTCGAACAGCCGCTCGAGCGCGCCCACGCCCTCGGGACCGGCGAAGCCGGGCGACCAGTCGTCGTTGGCAAAGTTGCCGCCGTAGGAGTTGAGCAGCGGCAGGTACGTCTGCATGATCGGGTTGCCCGAGACGCCGCGGGCCGTCCAGCCGTAGAGGCTGGGCGGGTTGGACTTGTCCTTCGCGACGGTCATGATGTCGTCCCAGGTCTTGGGCGCCGACGAGAAGTAGTCCTTGTTGTAGTAGAGGATTTCGACGTCGTCGATGATGACGAGGGCGTACAGCTGCGGGGTGTCGTTGGCGAACGCCTTCAGGCGCGGGCCCGACTTCGGCGGCCAGTAGCCCTGCTCGAGTCCCTTCTGGAGGATGTTCGGGTTCACCTTCAGCCCGAGCTTGTCCATGCTCT
>DASQCE010000235.1:0-11580 GCA_035634855.1 Mycobacterium sp. | reverse complement strand
TGTCGGTGTCGCCGGAGAAGCAAACCCGCCTCGGCGCCGGGCATTTCATCGAGACACTGGAGACCTACTACCGCGGCGACGGAGCAGTCGTCGCCAAATGCACGAACACGTTGTTCCGTTTCACCCCGGCGGGCCAACAATGAGGTGGGACAACGTCGTCACGGTGCAAGCGCAACTTCCCGAGGTTGTCGACCAGATCAGCTACGAACGAGTGGTCATGAACGCCGGTACGACGTGGGACTACGTGCCGTGGCATTACGACCCGGAGTACGCCAAACGCCACGGGCATCCAACGATTTTTGTCAACACGATGCACCTGGCAGGGTTCGTCGACCGGATCGCAACCGACTTCGCCGGTCCGTACAGCCGGGTGGTGAGGCGCAGGGTGTCACTGCTTGGCCCGATCTACGCAGGCGATTCGATGGTGGCGCGTGGCCGCGTGGTCGGCAAGCGCATCGATACCGCCGGTGATGCGCCGCGATACCTGGTGGACCTCGAGATCGCGATCTTCAACCAGCGCGACGAATTGTGCTGTCCCGCAGAGGTAACGGTCGAACTGATTGCCACCTAGCGTCCGCTGAAGCGCGGCGGGCGCCGCTCTCGGAAGGCAATGATGCCTTCTCGCGCATCGTCGGTGTCAAAGGCGGCGACTTGGTATGGCCATTCCAGTTCGAGCTGAGCGGGAAACGAGTTATCGAGTGAACGCGCCAATGTGCGCTTCGCGAGCTGGACTGCGATCGGGGCCTGCGCCGCGATCTGCTCGGCATATGCCATGGCCTCGTCCATGAGCCGCTCGTGGGGGAGTTTTCGTAGAACCATGCCGATGGCCAGGGCTTCGTCGGCGCTCACCGAGCGACCGGTGAACATGACGTCCATCGCCGCCTCGAGTCCGATGGCGCGCGGCAGCGTATAGCTCAGGCCCATCTCGGCGACAAGCCCAATGCGCACGAACGCGCTTGTGAACGTCGCGCGCTCGGAAGCGAGTCGAATGTCATGGAGCATGGCCAGTGCGAAGCCACCGCCGGCCGCGGCACCGTTCACCGCGGCGATCAGCGGCTTGTCGAAATTCTTGACTGCCAGCGTCTCCCGGCCGATCCCCAGTCGGTCGAACGTGCGCTCGGCCGTGCTGAGCGTGTCTGCCGACCCGAGCATTTCGTGCATGAGCACGTTGAGTCCCTGCCGGGCGGATTCGCCGTCGAGGTCGCTCATGTCCGCGCCCGCACTGAACGCATCGCCTTCGCCGGTCGTGACGACCACCCGCACCGCGTCGTCGGTACGGGCCTCTTCCAACGCGGCCAGATACTGGCGGAGACTGGCGGAGCAGTACCCCAGTCAAGCCGTTGCGCTCCTGCGGCCGGTTGAGCCGGCAGACCTGCACGGCGCCGTGCCGCTCCACCACGAGTTCGCTCATCGCGGTACTCCGGCTCAGCGCAGCTCCGGCAACTTGCCGGCGCTGACCGTCGACTGCAGCTCGACGTACTCGGACAGGCCCTCCGAGCCGAACTCGCGCCCGATGCCGGATTGCTTGAATCCGCCGAAGGGACAACTGGTGTCGAGCGTGTACATGTTGATGCCGTAGGTGCCGGCGCGGACCTCGGCGGCGATCTCCAGACCGTGGGCGACATCGGCCGTCCACACCGAACCGGCCAGCCCGTAATCGCTGTCGTTGGCGATGCGCACGGCGTCGCGCTCGTCGGAGTATTTGAGGACCGTCAGCACCGGGCCGAAGATCTCCTCACGGGCGATCCGCATCTCGTTGTTCGCGCCGGCGAACAGCGTAGGCTGGACATACCAGCCACGGTCGTGCGGTTTGTCCATGCCGCCCAGCACGATTCGCGCACCTTCGTCGACACCGGTCTTGATGTAGCCCTGCACGCGATCCTGCTGGCGCCGGGCGACGAGCGGTCCGATATCGGTGGCGTCGTCGGCGGGATCGCCGACCTGCAGGCCCGACATCATCTCCGCGAGCGCGTCGACGACCTCGTCGTGGCGGCGCTCGCTGACCAGAATCCGGGTCTGCGCAACGCACGCCTGCCCGTTGTTCATCAGGCTCGCCATCTTCAGGTGTTTGACGGTGTGGTCGATCTCGGCGTCGTCGAGGATGATCGCCGCAGACTTGCCTCCGAGCTCCAGGCTCACTCGCTTGAGCTGTTCACCGCACAGCATGGCGATCTGCCTGCCGGTCGAGGAGGAGCCGGTGAACGAGATCTTGTCCACCTCGGGATGGCGGACAAGGGCTTCGCCCGTCTCGCGGCCGCCGGGAATGATCGACACCACGCCTTCCGGCAGGTCGATCTCGTCCAGCATCTCGGCCAACCACAGCGCGTCCAGAGGTGTTTCCGGCGCAGGCTTGACCACGACGGTGCAGCCTGCGATCAGCGCCGGAATGAGTTTCGGCATGATCAGGAACTGCGGTACGTTCCACGGCACGATTGCGCCGACGACGCCTACCGGGGCGCGGCGCACGTGCACTTCCCCGAACAGGCCCTGCCGCCGCTCGACCCACGGGAACTCACGTGCCGTCGCCATGTTCAGGTGCATCTGTGCCAACGCGCCGGTGGCCTGGCCGAGCCGGCTGAAGCTGCGCGGCGAGCCCATCTCGGCCGTGATCAGGTCGGCCATCTCGTCGGTGTGGCCGCTGTACACCGCCGCCAGCTTCTCGATCTTCTCCATCCGCTCCAACGGCATAAGCCGGGGCCACGGCCCCTCGTCGAACGCCCTCCTGGCGGCCATCACGGCCTTGTCGACGTCCTCGGGCGCCGCCTCGGGCGTTTCACCGATCGGTTTCTCGCTGTGCGGAGAGATCACCGAGAGTCGCTGCCGGGTGGACGGTGTTTGCCACCGACCGCCGATGTAAAGCTTCTCGTAGACAAGGGATCTCACGCGTATTCCTCCTGGTAGGACTGCCGCGCCCATGCGCGGAACTCCGTGATCGCGCCTTCGCCGCGAGCGAGCTGCGGACGGTCGCGATAGATTTTGTTCTCCCAGATCGGGATGTCCTGTTCGATCTGTTCACAGAAATCGCGGGCGAAGCCAAGGCCCATCCGTGTCATCTCACCGGTCTGCGGGTCGGTCTGTACGAAGAACGTGTAACGCGCGTCGACGAACTCCCCATCGATCGGTGTGACGGCGAGCAGCGTGCACGAACGGCCAAGCCCACGGTGTCGGACCACGTCGAGTCCCATCCCGAACAGTTCGGAGTCGACCGCTCCCGACACCGGCCCGCGCGGCGTCTGGAACGTCACCTCCGCGATCGCCCGCAGGCGGTGCCCTTCAGTTTCGAGCTCGAGGTCGCCGAACCCGGACACCCCGTGCACGGTCGCGAAATGCGCAATGTCGACGGTGTTTTCGAACACCTCCTGCGGATGGGACCGGAACCGCCAGCGAGCGGACTCGGGTGCGTGGAAGGCGAACGCCGCGTCCTCGCTCTCGGGGATCTTGGGCAGTTCCCACTCCGGCTCGGTCGACGCCTCGGAGTGCCAGACGAAGATGGCGCCTGCGCGCTCGACCGTCGGCCATGCCTGCAGGCGCGCGGTGCGGTGCACAGTCTTCGCGTACGGGATCTCGACATTCGATCCGGCGCCGTCGAAGCGCCAGCCATGGAACGGGCAGACTATGCAGTCGTCGGCGACGGCACCGCCGACGGCGATGTCGGCACCCAGATGCGGGCAGTACGCGTCGAGCACGTACGGGGTCCCCGAGCTACCGCGGTAGCAGACCAGCCGTCTGCCGAAGTAGTGCAGGCCGACGACCTGTCCAGGATCGACCTCTCTGCTGTAGGCGACCTGGAACCAGCCCTTGGGGTAGGCGTCGAACGGGAATCGCATGTCGATGTCACTCATCACGGCGTCACCGGCCCGTCCGCCCGCTAAAGTTGCTATTACTGTAAACATAGCAAAAAAGGCAGGTGCTGTGGACGACCCACAATCAGCTGATTGGCGCACGTACCCCTTCCAACTGGTGCCGGGAGATCCCGAGCTCTGTTTTCCGGCCGCCGAAGGCGATCACGCCGATTGCGAGTCCGACACCTGGTTCGTCGCGGGCGAGCTGACCTCTGACAGCGGCCGTCGGTTCGCCTTTCTGACGATCTTCAACAAGAACCGGCCGGGGCTTGTGTCCAATCGCTCCTCGGGTGCGCAGCAGATCGTCGCCGATTTCTATACGTTCGCGCTGTTCGACCTGGACAACGGCGGCTACGGGACGTACACGGACTACGACATGCCTCCGGCCAACATGCAGCCGGGGGCGCGGCCCAAGCTGTCTGTCGAGACCGGTCGGCTGGACATGACATACGACAGTGGCGCCGGCCAAGCCGCGTGGCGGACCTGTCGCGACGAGAAGGGCCGGTTGATGCCCTACAGCTATGACGTCACCCTCGTCGGCACGGACGCGCGCGGCGACGCCATGCGACTGGAGCTGCACGTGACACCGTCGCGCGCCCCTGTCCCGCTTGGTGCCGCGGCGTACAACGGCAAAATCGAGTGCTTCGGCCAGGAGGACACGTACTCCTATTTCCAAACCCGAATGGCTATGACCGGCAATCTGTGCTGGGGATCTTCGGGGGAAAAGGTCACCGGGAGCGCGGGGCACGTAGACCGGCAGTGGTTCCCACTGGTCGCCAACGATGGCGGCGCAACTGGTGATGTCAGGGCTCGCGCGCACGAGTGGCGGACGATCAACCTCGACAATGGCGTCGACCTGAGCATATGGAGACAGTTCGATCGCACTGATCACAATGCGCTGCAACCATTCTCGGGTGCTACTACATGTTCTCCCGACGCCGATCCGGAGTACGCCGACGACATCGAAGTCACCGTCGACAGTTACGTGCGATGGCCGGAGCCGGTCAAGACGTTGGTCCCGCCACCGTCCACGGCGCGCTACATGCCTGACCGGCATCGATTGACATCGCGCGAACTCGACCTGGACTTGATCGGGGAGCCGTTGGTCGCGGCGCCTGCGCATGCGTTGCCGCTGGAGTACATGGAGGGCCCCTATCGGTACCGCGGGACACTTCGTGGAGAACCGGTGAGCGGCTTCGCGTTCTATGAGCGATCGCTTGCGCTGTACCGGGACTGGGAGCTGGCCGACGTCCTGGCGGCGGCACGCCCCGCCGAACGCGACCTCGTACTCGAAGACATCGCCAAGTCTCGCACATAGCGTCACGTTCGACGGCTGATCGCCTCTTACCACGTTTGGTGGCGGTGCTGCAGCCCAGGTTCGTTGCGGCCGAACACCAAACGGCCCATAACCGTCTTGGTGCAGTAGGTGCCGGGCCGGGGGAGTTCGGAGGCATAGCCGACGACCTGCGGACTGGCCAACAGCATCGCCGTGTCCTGTGCGAGGCGTTTGCGTCGACGTATGGGTATCGGCGGCGACGCTGTGCTCGGACGGCGTGAGGTCGGTTGTCTTGTCGCGCGCGAGCTTCACCGCGCGGCGGGTGAGATCGATGAGCTGGTCGCGATCCATGGAACGCCATTCTTATTGTTTTTATAACAATTGCCCACCGGCGGCGTGCGCTGTCGCGCCCAGCAACCATCAATTGTTGAAGAGCGACTGGTGATGCACCCGCGGCGCGTATTGTCCGCTGAGGCGGGGCCTGACTGAAGGGGCAGCCATGGCGGTCCTGGGAGGGAAGTTCAACCGCTGGGTGAGGCGGTTCGCGATGGCTGCGCTGGCGGCCAACAGCGGGACTCCGCAGCCGTGAGCTGGTGGGTGGCGCGCGCGGAGCGCACCGTTTCGGAGGAGATCCCGGCGCCGCCCAACGCGGTCCGTGACTTCTACGTCGACCTGGACAACATCAAACGCGTGCATCCCCTGGTCGTAGCCGTGCGCGCGACCGACCGGCGCCAGACCGCGGACGGGTACGTGCAGAGCTATCGTGTGCAGGACCGGATTCCGTTGGGCCCCTTGCATTTATGGATCAGCTATGCGGCATGTCTGCACGTGCCGGACACAGGCGACGTGACGGCGGAGGCGCGTCAGTTCCCGCGGGTGCGCTTGCGCACGACGGTGACGTTCGAACCGATCGACGCGGGAACGCGTCTCACCGAAAACATGCGCATCGATGCGCCGCGCGCGTTGGCGGCGATGACGGTCCGCGAGGCGGTCAAGGCGCATACCGCCATGCTTGCGGGCGTGCGCCGTTGCTTCCAGTAGCTATTCGGACGCGTCGAGCACGCTGACCGCGATGCCGTACGGCAGGAAGCGCACCTTACGCGTCGAATCGGTATTGGCCTTGTTCGCCCGCAGCGCATCCAGTTCGGTCGGATAGACCTGTTCGATGTGGGCGCCACCGTCATTATCGACGGTATAGATCGCCCACACTCCGTCGCCGGTCTCGCCGGCGGTCTCCGGCTCGGTCCTGAACCGGGAACGCCGCCCGAACTCATCGAAGATAGTCGCCCACCCGGCACGTTCCCCGGACGTGGTGAAGAACCTGCTGACTCCGTCGAGCGCGTCGCGCAGGCCCTCGCCCGCCTCGCGGACCACGCGATCGAACTCCTCGGGGTCGAATCCGAAAGGCCCGTTGCTGCTCATTGCGGTTCCTCCTAATGGCCGTGCACCACGACATTGCGGTACCCACAGTGTGCCTGCGAGTCGGCAAGTAGTCGACTGAGGCCAACCCCAGGTGGTAGGCAACCTTATGGCCTTCACACGCGCCGACATGCTGGCGACCGCCGAGCGATCGCCGGCGGCCGCGGGCGCACGTGACCGGAAGGCCTGGGTTGGCTTGTTCATGTCGAACGGACGCGTCGAGGACCCGGTCGGCTCCACGCCGCACAGGGGGACCGCAGCGATCGGGCGCTTCTACGACACGTTCATCGGTCCACGCGACATTCGATTTCACCCTGACGTCGACATCGTGGTCGGACCGATCGTGGTCCGAGATGGCGAGCTCGAGGTGACGATGGCGTCGACGGTGACGCTGAGGGTGCCCGCATATATCCGGTTCGACCTGCAAGACGACGCGGGTGAGCTGAAAATCGCTGCGCTGTCCGCCTTTTGGGAGCTGCCCGCAATGCTGGGCCAGTTTCTGCGCGTCGGTATCCGGGCCGTGCCCGCCGTCCTTCAGTTGTCAAGGCTGCTGCTGACCAACCAGGGCGCGGTCGGCACTCTGGGATTCCTCGGCGGATTCCGCGGCATCGGCACCGGATCCAAAGGCGTCGTAGCGCGCTTCCTGGATGCAGCATGCGCCGGCGACGAGGTCGGCATGCGGCGACGACTCGTCGGCCGGGTACACATCTCCAGCGGCGACGACCTCCAACTGAGCGCCGCCGACCTGCTGAGACATCTCTCCGGAGCGCGGTGGCGCAAACTCATAGGATGCGGGCATGCCGTCGTCGCGACCACCGAGCGTGCCGGGCAGCGCAGCGTGATCTTCACCGAGGTCGGTTCCGAACCCGTTGCCATCACAAGGATTCGCGTCTTCAGCGAGGCCGGTTGAGTCGTTTCACCGGTTGCCCGGTGGGGTAGACCGTGCCCATGGGCGGGCCGAAGCACGCAGCCGGAAGGGCCGCGGCTAGCCGCGACGGTGGTCTCGATTCGGCCGCGTTGTCCTAGTTCGGTCAGCGGACGTGAGACGGTTACAGCACCATGGACGCCGATGACTACATGACCTACGAAGAGTTTGGCCGAAAGTTCTTCGAGGTCGCAGTGACCGAAGACCGTGTCGGCGGAGCGATAGCCGCGATCGCGGGAGACGCGTTCGAGATGGGCCCGATAGGGCAGGGCCCGGGCAAGATCGCCAAGGTGACCGCCAAGGTCAGGATCATGGAGCCTCGAATCACCCGGCAGGTCGGCGAGATGATCACGTTCGCCATCCGGATCCCGCTGGAGATCGACATGGTCGTCGACCTGCGAATCGACAGGCCGAAATTCATGGTGTTCGGGGAAATCGCGCTGCGGGCGACGGCACGGGCCGCCGCGCCGCTGCTGCTGATTCTCGATGTCGAGAAGCCGCGGTCGTCGGACATCTCCATTCACGTCACCTCGAAGTCGCTACGCGCAGAGGTGATTCGGGTCTTGGGCGGCATCGACGCCGAGATCAGGCGGTTCATCGCCGCGCACGTCTCAGGCGAGATCGACAGCCCGGCGTCAAAGAAGGCCAAGATCATCGACGTGGCAGACCGCCTCGACGCCGCCTGGACCGGCATCTGACGTGGACGTTTAGCCGGCCGGACGCGAAGGCCGTTACGATTCCGGGGTGCAGCGCAGACGAACTATGGCTTTTGCCCTGTCCGCCGGTGTGTTGGCTTGCAGCCTGGTGTGGGCGGCGCCGGCGCAGGCCAACCCGAGCGACGACGACTTCCTAGCGGCGCTGACGAACGCCGGGGTGGGCACCGCTGACCCCGGCAATGCGGCCGCGCTGGGCGAGCAGGTCTGCCCGATGCTGGCTGAGCCCGGCCAGACCGCCGCCGACGTTGCCGCCAAGGTGGCGGACGCAGGTGGCATGTCGCTGGGCCCGGCAACCATGTTCACCGGCATCGCGATCTCACTGTTCTGCCCGACGGCGGTGTCGTCGATCGCCAACGGTCAATCGCCGATTCCGCTGGGTTTCCTCGGCCTCTAGGCCGACAGACTCTTCAGCCGCGGCCGCCGGGGCGCCCTGCCGTCGCCGGCCGACCGGCCCCGCACGTGCCGCCACAACCAGGGCATGAGCATGTTCTGCGTCCACAGCGCCTGCGAGTACGCCTGCGACAGGAGGGACTGACGGGCGGGACCGCCGCCGACTTCGGCCCAATCATGGTTGCTCCCAGGCAAACCCAGCGCCTCGGCGGCCGCGGCGGCGAAAAGGGCGTGGCCCATCGATGAGCCGTGCACCCGGTCGGCGCTCCAGGTGTCCGGGTGGGTCATCGACGGCGCGTTGTACAGGTCGACGAGCCGGAAGTCGTACCAGTCCGCGGCCCTCCTGATCTCCTCGTTGATCCGCAACACACGCGCCACGAGGACGCGGCCGATCGGAATGATCTGCGCGAGGTCGGGAAACGTAGTGGTGACGACGGTTGCCCCCGACAGAGCCAGCTGGGCGTGCAGGTCCTCGAGTTCGGCAAGGGCGTGGTCGAAATTGGGTCCCGGCCGCGTCACGTCGTTCATCCCGATACAGACGGTGACCAGATCGGGATCCATTGCCAGCGCATGGGGCAGCTGATCGTCGAGAAGGTCGCGGATGCGGCCGCCGCGCACGGCAAGGTTGGCGTACATCAGGCCGGGCCAATGCGCGTCGACGATCTCGGCGAGCCGGTCGGCAAATCCTCGAAGGCCGACGGAGTCGTCGCCGTCCCAGAGGCCCTCGGTCTGACTGTCACCTATCGCGACATATCGGGAGTACCGCGCCACAACGCGACTCTAGTGGCGAAGTGCGTTCTCTACCTGCGATGCTCCCGCGCGCGCCGCCAATTCGTGGTGCCGCTCGGTCACGTCGGCCCCGCCGGCGCGCAGAACGTCGATCACGCCGGCGACCTCGCCGGCACCGTACCCCGCAGACCGCACCCCGACCGCCCACCACGACATCAGCGCATCGAGGCCGCGGCCGGGGTCGGCGCCGAGTTCCACCATCTCCGCCACCGTCGCGGGCAGAATCCGGCAGGCCGCCTTTTCGATGGGTTGGGCACCACTCGGCATCGCGGCATCGACCGCGGCTCCGGCGCGTACGAGCGCGCGAACCATCTCCGGGTTGACGTTGTCACTGTTGCCGTCGACGACGTGCAATGGCGTCGCACCGTCGGAGTCCCTGAGGTCAGGGGCGACACCCTTGGCGAGGGCGTGGGCGAGCCCCACGGTGCGGCCGCGGCGGACGATCTCGTGCAGGATGGTCGTGAACCGCTCACCTCGGGCCGACAGTTCGATGCGGCGGCCCGCGTCGGCGCCGGCCTCGATCAGGGCCACGACGATGCCCGAACTGAGGGAGCGCACCCCGTACCAAAGTGGTGACGCCCCACAGGGATCGATGGGATCGGGCTCGGCGCCCCACGCTAACAGCTCGATCACTTCTGTGCTTCCGCTGCGGGCCTGGCTGAAGAGATCGAGGACGTCATCGGGCAATGGTGTCGTCCACGCCGGCCGGTCCACGCCGAGCGCGTCGAGCACCATCAGATTGCCGTCGCGCTTGTGGCCGAGGTCGTACCATGGCCACGGTCCCTCGCCCTTGGCGACGAAGTCGGCGACCGCGATGCGAGATTCCTTGGTGATCGTCCTGTCGTCGTCGTACGACGACCAGAACAGCAGAGCGTCACCGTCGCGCGAAACCACGACGCTCGCTGGGCCCTCCTGGTAGCGCGCCAGTTCGATCACGGCTTCAGCATCGCCCAAATAGGAAGGAGGGGCACCCAAATGGGTGCCCCTCCTCGCGTTTGGACTTACTTGACGTCTACGTAGACGGTCTTGTCGGTGACGGTCGTGTAGATGTCGTTTCCTGCACCGGGAACACCGGTGTCCGTGCGGGAGTAGGTCTGTCCGGGCCGCACGGCCACGACGGTGGCCTGGTCGAGCGGGGCGGTACCCGTCCGGTTCACGATCACGGTGTATCCCTGAGCCTGCAGCTCATTGATGGTCTGTTGGGCGTTGCCGGGGCCGGTCGGGGCGGCGGCTGCCGGAGCTGCCAGTCCGATGATCGCAGCGGCTACACCACTTACCATCGCGGCGGCAAATCCGAACTTCTTCATCTTTCTGTACCTCTTTCTCTTTATGTCTAGACTTTTAAACCGCCTGGTCAGCGGTTTGATTCCGGTGGCGCGGATGGCAGTGACGCCTCTCACGGCAGAGGGTTTGGCGCGTTGTTCACACTTGGAGATAGGGATCGGGGTTTCATCGGGTCAATTTGTAGATGATCTGGCAACTATCGAATGTATGTTCGAAGAAAACCTCGGAGTGGGTGCTAATCGATGTGATGGGCGAGGCCACGCGGTCGATATGCCCGCGCTGAGGAGTTGTCTGAGACTGGCGCAGCGATCCCACGGATGAGGCGGCCGCGAAGATTGCGGCGGCGCAGAACATCAGCCCGCGCGGGCGAGGGTGCTCACGCGCGCGCCGATGTGCACGCCGATGCCGCCGATGTCATCGCCGCGGACCTCGCACTCGCCGGTGTGCAACCCGGCGCGCACCTCGATGCCGAGCGCCTGCACCGCGTCGCGCTGGCGAGGATAGCGGCGAGCGTTCTGGCGTTCGTCGAGCAGTTCGTTTGCCGGTCAGGTCGACCGCTCGCCGCAGTCCTCGCGGATCGACCACCACACCGCTGCGAGTAGCCGTTGCTCGGAGTCGATGGTTTCAAAGTCGCGCAGACCACCGAGCCATCGTGAGCGCCTGACATCGCACGATCTTGGCGGCGTTGTGTCCTGGTGTGCTGCGTCCGAACTGTCTGTACCTGCCCGCTTACTGACGGCAACGTAAATTTGTGATTCGTCTGTGTTTTCCAACGAGAATACTTTGCTGAACACTATCCGGATTACGAAATTTTTGGGCTTTGCACATGCCAGGCTTCGGCAAACAGGTTGCTGAACGCTCGCTGTGAGCGATGTCCCAGGCGTCAACAGGGGGCGCGGCTGGGGAGGAAATGACGATGGGATACAGCAGGTGTGTCGG
>DASQCE010000234.1:0-4961 GCA_035634855.1 Mycobacterium sp. | reverse complement strand
TTCGCGGGGAACGTGCCGACCGGCGACGTACCCACCCAGCCGAGCGCGCCGTCATTGCGGTACGGGAACCGTCCCTGCCAGGTGTTAGCCATCAACTGCCCGCCCGGCGCGACATCGTCGCTCCACGCGTACGTCGTCGTGGCGCCGCCGCGAGCCGCGTACTCCCACTCGGCCTCGGACGGCAGTCGACGGCCCGCCCAGTGGGCGTACGCCGCCGCGTCGGGATATGCGACCTGCACCACTGGGTGGTCGAGGCGATCCTCGATACCGCTGTCCGGGCCGAACGGGCGGCGCCAGTTGGCGCCCGGCACCCAGTCCCACCACTGCCGCCAATCGCGCAGATCCACCGGGCCGCTGGTGGGCCGGAACACCAGCGAGCCTGGCACCAGATCCTGCGGCGCGGCTCCCGGATACAGCGCCGGATCTGGGGCCTGCTCGGCGACGGTGACGTAACCGGTGTCGGCGACGAACTCGGCGAACTGGGCGTTGGTTACCGGATGGCGTTCGACGGCGAAGGCCGCGACGGTCGCGCTGTGCACCGGCGCCTCTTCTGGATAGAACTGCGTAGAGCCCATCCGAAAAGACCCGCCCGGCAGCGCGACGAGCTCGGTGAGCAAGACCTTCACGGTAGGACGATCTCGAAGTCCTCGGTCAGCAGCGCAGCGGCCGCATCGAAATCCGGTGTTCCCGCTGGGGCCTGCACGTGCACGGCAACAAGATAGTTGCTGCCGCTGTTGGTCCAGACATGCACGATGCGGTCCTCGAATTCGACGGCGTTCTGGGGCGTATCCGACCATGCACCCATCAGCTTCTGCCCGCTGTATCCGCACAGCTCGCCGGGTATCACGCTGACACTGCTGACCGCCGATTCCGCCATCAGGTCATCGGCGTACTTCTTGAACGCAGCCGCCGGATCCAGCTGGGTGACGGCGATCGTGATCGTGGCCTCCATGCCGCCGGGGCCGGCCAGCCGCCCGCCGACATCCCCGGTGCCCGCGGACATCGACCAGCGGTCGGGAACACCGACGGTGATCCTCGGCGCGTGCGGGTCGTCGACCTCGGCCGTCATCCGCACGGTCGGCGTGATCGTCTGCGAGCACGCGACGGTGTTCGGCGGTACGGGCGCCCGCGTGGTGGGAACGACGCCGTACGCGGACTCGTCGCTCTGCTGTGACGGTCCTGGCGGCGCCGACGGGGCCGACGACACTGCGGTCGTGGCTCGGTCACCGGCGACAGGCACCCCGTCGCTGGTGCGGACGCACGCGGCCAGCAAGCAGGCCAGCGCGAGCGCCACCCATCCGAGTCGATTCATCAGTCTTTCGCGAAAGCCCGCGTGAACTCTCGTTCCAAATCCACATACGGCTTGCCGGAGACGTCAACATTCACTTGTGCGATGGTGCCACCTGCGAACGGGAACGGCGCCTTATAGGCGCGCGACACCGGCGATCCGGTGTTTCGTCCGATGCTGAGGCTGGCGCCGGCGAGCCCGAACGTTCCCGGATGGATCTTCATGCCGGACAGCGAAGCAACCTCGGCGTCGTCGATGTAGAGAGCCGCGTCGCCAAGCGGGGTGTGGCTGCCCTCAACCGTCCCCCTGCGCGCATAGGCGACTCCGAAGGTGTGCTTGCCCAGCGGCACGGCATCCGACGACGACATCTGCTGCTCTTCCTCGCCGAGGAAGTTGTAGACGTAGCGCAGCCGCCCGTCCTGGATGAACATCACGTGTCCGCCATGCGCGCCACCGTGTTTGATGATCACGCCCTCGGCGCCCGTGCTGTCGACGATCACTTCGGCGATGACCGCAAACGACCGGCCCTGAATCTCGACGGCAGCGCCCACTCCGACGTCGGCGGTGCCCGGGTAATACAGGTACGACTCTCGGGTGCCCGCCAGGTAGGGCCGCCACCGGGATAGCGTCTCAAGGACATTCAGGTCGGCCAGTGGCAACCCGTTGTACTTGTCGGCCTCGCTGAACCACAGCGCCTTGAGTTCCTCGAGCTTGTCGGTGTTCTCAGCGGCCAGATCGTGGCACTGGCTGCGGTCGGACTCGATGTGAAACAGCTCCCAGCGGTCCTTGTCGAAGTTCGACCATCCAGCTGGCGATGCGGCGTGGACAGTGTTGGCGAACCAACCCTTGTGCCAGATTCCGCGGGTGCCGAGCATCGCGTAAAACTGGGTCTCTTTCCCGGTGGGTATCGCCGGATCATCAAGGGCCAGTTTGATACTCACGCCGTCCAGCGGTTTCTGCGGTATGCCTTTCACGGTTACGGGCGGGGTGATGTCCAGCAGGTCGTATACCGTCGGGGTGATGTCGCAGACGTTCACGTAGTTGTCACGCACTTCCCCGTGCGCGGTAATGCCGTTGGGCCAGGAGATGATCGCGGTGTCGGCGATGCCCCCCTCGTGCGAGGCGTAGCGCTTGAACAACTTATACGGCGTGTTGAACGCCATCGCCCATCCGATCGGATAGTGGTTGTAGGTCTCCGGTCCGCCGAGGTTGTCCATGAACCGCAGGCTTTCTTCCACGGTGTCGATGTAGCCGTTGAAGAATTTGACCTCGTTCACCGATCCGTTCGGGCCGCCCTCGCCGCTGGCGCCGTTGTCGGAGATGACCACGATGATGGTGTTGTCGAGCTGGCCGGACTCCTCCAGGTAGTCGAGGATGCGCCCGATTTGGGCGTCAGTGTAGGACAGGAAGCCTGCGAACACCTCTGCCATTCTTGCGAACAGTCGCTTCTCCTCGTCGTTCAGCGAGTCCCACTGCCGCACGGTGTCCTGCGGCGGCCACGGTTCGCCGTTGGGCCCCTTGACATCTAGGTACGGGTTTATCGGCGAGAGCTCGGTGTCGGGCGGGACGATGCCCAGCTTCTTCTGGTTCTCGAGCACGATTTCGCGGTACGCCTCGTAGCCCATGTCGAACTTGCCCGCGTACCTATCGGCCCATTCCTTGAATACGTGGTGTGGCGCGTGCCCGGCACCAGGGCAGACGTAGGAGAACCACGGCTTGTCGGGTGCGATCACCTTGGCGTCGCGGATGAATTCGATTGTCTTGTCCGCGATGTCCCTGGACAGGTGGTAGCCGTCCTCCGGAAGCGCGGGCGGCGCGACCGGGTGGTTGTCGTAAACGAGTTCGGGGTACCACTGGTCGGTCTCGCCGCCCATGAATCCGTAGAATCGCTCGAATCCCCGCGAAAGCGGCCAATGTCGTTTGGTGGCAGCGAGATTGGACTCCTCCAACGGCGTCAGATGCCACTTGCCGACG
The DNA here is from genome assembly GCA_035634855.1 of Mycobacterium sp. Taxonomy (GTDB): domain Bacteria; phylum Actinomycetota; class Actinomycetes; order Mycobacteriales; family Mycobacteriaceae; genus Mycobacterium. The sequence goes on along the minus strand of DASQCE010000234.1, from coordinate 1,699 downwards.
CAATAGGTGTTATAGCCGTTCTCGACCAGCACCTCCGAGAGCAGCGCGGTGTCGTTGGGAATGCGCCCGTTGCATCCCGGGAACCCGTCGGTGAACTCCTCGATGGTGGCCATCCCGACGGTGGTCGCGTTGCGGCCAGTCAACAGCGACGCCCGGGTGGGCGAGCACAGCGCGGTCGTGTGGAACTGCGACAGCCGCACACCGCGTTCGGCGATGCGGGTCATGGTTGGCATCTCCACCAATCCTCCGAAGCAATCCCATGTCGCGATGCCGGTGTCGTCCCACACGAGATACAGGACGTTGGGCGCATCCTCGGGTGCCGTCGGCGCGGCGTACGGGCCCCAGTCCGGCTCGGAATCCCGAATGTCCAGCTCGATCTTGCCGTTGAATTCCGTCGCCATCGCAGCCTCGTCCCGGTATCGGATCGCCGTGTCGTCGACGATCGCCCGGAGATTACACCCGCTGCGTATTGGTTAGCTGAGAAATTGACGACGGCGGCATTACAGTTTTCCGGTTCAACCACCACTGCACCGTGCAGAACGGAATTGTCCAGCCCAACCACGCGCCCACGCCGGCCACCAACCACACGAAGTGTTCTTCGTTGCCCCCAAACACGCTGTCCTGCAACGGCTGGAACGTGATGACCAACACCGGGGTCCAGATCCGGTTGGTGATGATGGACAGCGCCAGCGTCGCGCTGCGGACCATGTGACGCCGATGCTGCGCGAACCGCCGTTGCCGTGCGGCGAGGTAACCGTTGATCGTGAACCACAGCCACAGCGACGCGAGGAAGACATTGCCGACGGCCAGGAATGGACCGAACGGGGTGGCCGCCCCAATCACCATGGCGCAGACCGCGGCGGGGATCGCGGTGTAAACGTAGAGCCGTCCGATCCGCCGGTGCAACGCGGGGCGACGGGCGCGCAGTCCGGGCCAGATCTGCGGCACCGCAGTCACCATCGCCACGCTTGCGAACATCACGTGGGCCACCAGCAGCGGGTAGTGCAACCCGAACGTCGCGGGCACCCGCGTGCCACCCGTGACGTAGGGCGGCAGCGAGTAGGCCAAGAATGCGACGACGACTACGGCGAGGGCGGAGGCAAGCCACTTTCGGTTCGGTGCACGCAATGCGTATGCCATACGCAATAGCGTACGGCATACGCTTCAGGTCCGCACGGCGTTTAGGCTGACAGGTGATGACCACCGACGAGCCGCTGCCCCGAGCGCTGGAGATCCTGTGGCGCGACTCGCCACCGGCCAGGCGCACCCGCGGGCTGAGCCGCGAGCGCATCGTCACGGCGGCCATCGAGTTGGTCGAGGCGGAGGGCCTCAGCGCGTTGTCGATGGCACGGCTGGCCGAGCGGCTTGGCTGCGGCACAATGTCGCTGTACCGCCATGTCGCCAACAAGGACGAGTTGTTGACCTTCATGTTGTCGACCGCGCCAGACCCACCACCGACGCCCGATGATCCATTGGATTGGCGTGCCGCGCTTAGTGATTGGGCCGCCGGGCTGTGGGACGTCTACCACCGCCACCCGTGGGTCCTGCAGACCGCCGCGGCGGGCCCGCCGGTGGATCCTGGACAGCTCGCGTGGCTGGATGCCGGACTTGCCGCGCTGGCCGCTACCAGCCTGACCGAACGGGACAAGCTGGCCGCCGTCATGGCGATACTGCACTACGTCCGCGGCGCGGCCGCACT
>DASQCE010000233.1:0-8911 GCA_035634855.1 Mycobacterium sp. | reverse complement strand
CGAGGCGCGATGGCGTTGGCCCGCACCCCGTAGCGTTCCAACGCACGCGCCGCCGACAGTGTCAGCGCGGTGATGCCGGCCTTGGCGGCGCCGTAGTTGGCCTGGCCGACGGGACCCGCCAGCCCCGCCTCCGACGAGGTGTTGATGATGCGGCCGTAAACGGTGCCAGATGTCGCCGACCCTCCGGCTCCGGCGCCCGATGTCGCCGGCCTTCCGGCTCCGGCCTTGGCCTTCGCCCGCCAATAGGCGGCGGCGTTGCGGGTCAACAGAAAGTGGCCGCGCAGGTGCACCGACATGACGGCATCCCAGTCTTCATCGGTCATGTTGAACAACATGCGATCGCGGGTGATCCCCGCGTTGTTGACGACGATGCTCAAACCGCCTAGGCCGTCGGCCGTTTCGACCAACTCGTCGGCGGTGGACCGCTCGCTGATGTCGCCCGCGACGGCGACGGCCTTGGACCCGGCGGTGGCGATCTCGTCGACGACATCGGATTTGTCCAGCGCGCCGGCGATGTCGTTGACCACGACGGTCGCGCCCGCTCGCGCGAGCCCGATGGCCTCGGCGCGGCCAAGGCCCGCGGCCGCGCCCGTCACCACCGCGACCAGTCCGGACAGATCAGTCGCAGTGTTATTCGGAGTCAATCTATGAATACCTCTAGTCTCTGCGGATCAGGGCAGCTCTTGGGCACTCGGCGATCGACTGCTCCGCCAGGTCCTCCTGGTCGGCCGGCACGGGGTCGGCCTTGACCACGGCGTAATCCTCGTCGTCGAGATCGAACAGGTCCGGGGCAATTCCCACGCACACGGCGTTGCCCTCGCAGCGATCACGGTCTACTTCCACTCGCATTCAAACCCTCCTCGCCCGGTTTCAGCCTTGAGGATACGACCCGCCCGATCGCACCAGTGCGACACCGGCCTGGACCCTAAGACTAGAACGTGTTACAACCGGGTGTGAACAAGGGTCAGACCACGGATCCCTTTTAACCCAAGTTAGGACGACCCGATGCGGATCGGCTACACCCCAGAGCAGGAGGAGTTGCGCCGTGAGCTGCGGTCCTACTTCACCAAACTCATGACCCCTGAGCGTGCCGAGGCACTGGCCTCAAACGACGGCGAGATGGGGCGGGGCAACGTCTACCGTGAGACCGTCGCGCAGATGGGCAAGGACGGCTGGTTGACGCTGTCGTGGCCCAAGGAGTTCGGCGGCCAGGCGCGCCCACCCATCGATGGGCTCATCTTCAACGACGAGGCGGCCATCGCGAATGTCCCGGTGCCATTCCTGACGATCAACAGCGTCGCGCCGACAATCATGGCGTTCGGCACCGACGAGCAGAAGAAGTTCTTCCTGCCCGAGATCGCGTCGGGTGACCTTCACTTCTCCATCGGCTACTCGGAGCCAGGGGCGGGCACCGACCTTGCCGCGCTGCGCACCACGGCGGTGCGCGACGGTGACGACTACGTCATCAACGGCCAGAAGATGTGGACCAGCCTGATCGCATACGCCGACTACGTATGGCTCGCGGTGCGCACCAACCCGGAGGCCAAGAAACACCGCGGCATCTCGATGCTGATCGTCCCGACGAGCGCCGACGGCTTTTCCTGGACGCCGGTGCACACCATGGCCGGTGTCGACACCAGCGCCACCTACTACCAGGACGTCCGCGTGCCGACCACAAGCCTGGTCGGCGAGGAGAACGGCGGCTGGAAGCTGGTGACCAACCAACTGAACCACGAGCGCGTGGCCCTGGTCTCAGCACAGCCGATCTTCTTGGCGCTCAACAGTGTTCGCGAATGGGCCCAGAACACCAAGGACGTGCATGGCAACCGGCTCATCGATTCGGAATGGGTGCAGCTCAACCTCGCTCGTGTGCACGCGAAGGCCGAGGTGCTCAAGCTGATCAACTGGGAACTAGCATCCACCGAGGACGCCGCTCCGTCACCCGCCGACGCATCGGCGGCCAAGGTGTACGGCACCGAACTGGCCACCGAGGCTTATCGCCTACTGATGGAGGTGCTCGGCACGGCGGGCACGCTCAGGACGAACTCCCCTGGCGCGCTGCTGCGTGGCCGTGTCGAACGGATGCACCGCAGCTGCCTGATTCTGACGTTCGGCGGCGGCACCAATGAGATTCAGCGCGACATCATCGGGATGGTCGCACTCGGCCTGCCCAGGGTCAATCGGTAAGCGAGGGCGGAGATTTCGCATGGATTTTTCAACGACAGAAGCCTCCAACGATCTGGGCGGCCTTGCCCGCACCATCACGGATTCGGTGTGCACCGCCGAACATCACCGGGAACTCGACAGCCTCGAGCAACGATTCGACCGCGACCTGTGGGCCAAGTTGATCGAAGCCGACATCCTGTCGACAGCCGCGCCGGAATCATTGGGCGGCGGCGGTTTCGGGGTGCTCGAGCAGGTGGCCGTGCTGGTGGCGCTGGGCCGTCAGCTCGCCGCGGTGCCGTACCTGGAGTCGGTCGTACTGGGCGCAGGCGCGCTGGCGAAGTTCGGCTCCGAGTCGCTGCAGCAGGAGTGGGCGACACCGGCGATCAATGGTGAGAAGATCATCGCGGTGGCTCTCGACGGCGAGATGGGCGAGGGCCCGGTGCAGGCCCAGGCCTTCGGAGCCGGCGAGGCGGCGACATCTGGCGCCAGTGAGGGGTTCCGTTTGACCGGCTCGCGGACGCAGGTCAGCTACGGACCGGTGGCGGACGCGTTCCTGGTTCCGGCCGAAACCGATTCGGGCACCAAGGTTTTCCTTTTTCCCCAGGACGACGCGGGCGTGACGGTGACCCCCCTCGACACCACGGGGCACGGCAGTGTCGCGCATCTGGAGCTGCAAGGTGTCGAGGCGGCTCGGGTCGTCGGTGATGACGACGTGCTCGCCTGGCTCGTCAACCATGGCACCCTCGGCCGCAGCGCCTATCAGCTCGGCGTGCTCGAGCGGGCGCTGGAGCTCACGTCGACCTACGCCCGCGAGCGCGAACAGTTCGACCGGCCTATCGGCAGCTTCCAGGCCGTCTCCTCCCGCTTGGCCGACGGCTATATCGACGTCAAGGCACTGCGGCTGACGTTGATGCAGGCGGCGTGGCGATTGTCGGAAGACCTACCGGCAGACGTCGAGGTCAGCACGGCCGCGTTCTGGGCCGCCGACGCCGGACATCGCGTGGCGCATACCACCGTTCACGTGCACGGCGGCGTGGGGATCGACACAGACCACCCGGTGCACCGGTACTTCCTGGCGGCGAAGCAGACGGAGTTCGCGGTCGGCAGCGCGACCGGGCAGCTGTTGCGCATCGGCCGCGAGTTGGCCAACACGCCGGCCTGATCAGCGATGAGCGCTTGCGAAGAGCAAACGGCAGCGATGAGCGCTTGCGCGAAGAGCAAACGGCGTTGAGCGAGGGTCTGCCGACCGTCACCGACCTGCTGGCGCCGCTGGTGGAGGTCGACGATCGGGGCGTGTACTTCGCCGATGAGCCTCGTGGGCGAAGAGGAGACACCAGGGACTCGTTCACAAGCTGGCGTGACCACATCGCGCACGGCGGGGCGATCGCTGCCGCGTTGAAGGCGCGTCTGGATCCCGAACGCCCACCACACGTCGGGGTCCTGCTGCAGAACACCCCGTTCTTCTCGGCGGTGCTGGTCGCCGCGGCTCTGACGGGCATCGTGCCGGTGGGGCTGAATCCGGTTCGACGGGGCGCGGCGCTGGCCCGCGATGTCATGCACGCGGATTGCCAAGTGGTGCTGGCTGATTCGGCATCGGCAACGGCCCTCGATGTCGACTACATCGACGTCGATTCGCCGGACTGGACTGCCGAGGTCGCCGCGTTCCGGGACACCCCCGTCGTCGCGTACGACGCCGATCCGAGCGACCTGTTCATGCTCGTCTACACATCGGGCACCAGCGGCGACCCCAAGGCGGTGAAGTGCGGCCACGGCAAGGTCGCCATCGCAGGCGTCACGATGACACAGCGCTTCTCACTGGGCCCCGAGGATGTCTGCTATGTGTCGATGCCGTTGTTCCATTCGAATGCGGTGCTTGTCGGCTGGGCGGTGGCGCTCGGGTGTCGGGGCTCACTTGTGTTGCGGCGCAAGTTCTCTGCGTCGCAATTCCTTCCAGATGTCCGCCGCTACGGTGCGACATATGCGAACTATGTCGGCAAACCGTTGTCCTACGTGCTCGCCACACCCGAGCTTCCGGACGATGCGGCCAACCCGCTTCGGGCCGTCTACGGCAACGAGGGCGCTCCCGCCGACGTCGAACGGTTCGCCCGCCGGTTCGACACCGTGGTGATGGACGGATTCGGGTCGACGGAGGGCGGCATTGCGATCGGCCGCACACCGGACACCCCGCCCGGTGCGCTGGGCCCATTGCCACCTGGCACCGAGATCGTCGACGTGCAGACCGGCGAGCGCTGCCCGCCGGGAGTGACCGGTGAACTGGTGAACGTCTCGGACGCAGGACGTTTCGAGGGCTATTACAACGACCCCGATGCCGAGGCCGAGCGGATGCGTGGCGGCGCGTACCACAGCGGCGACCTGGCCTACCGCGACGAGAACGGCTATGCCTACTTCGCGGGCAGGCTCGGCGACTGGATGCGTGTCGACGGCGAGAACCTCGGCTCGGCGCCGATCGAACGGGTGCTGCTGCGTCATCCCGACGTGGTCGAGGTGGCGGTGTACGGAATTCCCGCCCCGGATGTCGGCGATCAGGTGATGGCCGCGTTGGTCCTCACCCAGGGTTCGGAGTTCGACGCCGAGAAGTTCAGGGCTTTCCTGGCCGAGCAACCGGATCTCGGGCCGAAGCAGTGGCCGTCGTTCGTGCGCGTCGGCGCCGAGTTGCCACGGACCGAGACGTTCAAGGTGATCAAACGGCAGCTCTCCGCGGAAGGCACTGAATGCGCCGAACCGGTGTGGCCGATCTTGCGTTAACACTTGTCGTGGCGCCGCAGTAGCCTGGCCACCGTGGGCTACCGCGAATTCGCGCCACCGGCGGCGCTACGCGACCTGGTCGAATGCGCGTGGGTGGTGGACGGGCCGCCGCAGCCGGTGCGGGTGCTTCCGGACGGGTGCATGGACCTGATGCGCCTCGACGGCCCCATCGTGGTGGCCGGGCCGGACACCACAGCATCGGTCAGCCCCCGAAATGGAGAATCGTTCGTGGGCTTGCGGTTTCGTCCCGGCGTGCTTCCGCGCCTGCTTGGAGTGCCAGCGTCGGAGCTGCGCAACGAACGCGTGCCGATCCGCGATCTCAGACAGGCGCCGCCCCATCGCACGCTCGTGGATCTGGCCGTCGCGCTTGCGTCCGACGAACCTACGACCGAAACCGCTCCATGGTCGTTGTCGCTGTTGAGCCACGTCACCGGCGCACTCGCAGGCGGCGCGGCCGTCTCCGACGTGGCAGGCCAAGTCGGCTGGTCGGCCCGCACGCTGCAGCGTCAGTGCACGGTTGTGTATGGCTACGGGCCTGCCACGCTGCGTCGCATCCTGCGGTTCCGGCGCGCGGTGCGGTTACTGGGCGACGGACTGCCGAACACAGAGGTGGCAGCTCGTGCCGGGTATGCCGACCAACCCCACCTGCACCGCGAAGCCCGCGAACTCGCCGGCGTCCCGCTGGCGTCGCTGCGTCAGGATTCCAGCAGCGCGAACAGGTCTACCCAGTTGCCGTCCGGGTCGGCGACCGTCGCATAACGCATCCCCCACGGCGCATCGTACGGTGCCAACGGCCCTGCATGCCCTGCGGCCGTGACCTTTTCGAACAACGCATCGACCGTCGCCGGGGACCCCACCCCGAACGCGAGCGCGAGGCGGCTCGTCGGCGATGCCGGCGGCGCCCAGCCAGGGTGCATGCCTGCGATCGTCTCTTCGGTGTCGAACGACAGCGTGTTGCCGCCGGGCAGCTCGACCGCGACGTGCGACTCCTCCGACTGTGGGACGGGCAGCCCGAGCAGGCGGTAGAAGTCCAGGGATCGTTGCACGTCGCGAGCGAAGATCTGGAACACGGTGGAGGTCAGGCGAATATCCATGACGGCCACGCTAGGGCGGCCGGCGGGACGCTGTCGTGAACAAATCGGACATGCGTGGCATCGAATTCGCCGACCCTTGCTGAGACTTCCGCTCCCGCGGAATGAGTAGATCTACTCTCCCTGCATAAGTGCACTTTTGCACTACGCTTCGCTACGGCACGCCCACTGAATCCGTTTGCCTGACACGGCGGCAGACACCAGACTGACAGGAGTCAATTCGTGAAACGCACAGCAATCACTGGGACGGCCGCGATAGCCGCGGCGGTCGCAATCATGCTGTCCGGCTGCGGCTCCGACACCAAGACCGAACCCAGCGCATCCACGACTGCTTCGAAGACCACCCCCACCACGAGCGCCAAGGCCGCCCCGTCGTCGAGGTCCAAGGTGGCGCCGCGGGACGCGGATGCCAAGGGACCCAACCCGACGATCGCGAGCTACATCGCGCAGAACAATATCCAGGAAACCCCGGTCAAGCGAGGCGATCCGGGCTCGCCGACGATCGACCTCCCGGTGCCCGATGGTTGGGAGCCCGCCGGTGAGGACACTCCGGATTGGGCCTACAGCGCAATCGTTTACACCGGCCCAGAAGCCGGAGAATACACGCCGAGCATCGTCGCGCTGGTGTCCAAGCTGACCGGAAACGTCGACCCGCAGAAGATCATCGAGCTGGCGCCCGGCGAGCTCAACAACCTTCCCGGCTGGAAGGCGATGAACGAGGGTCAGGTCAGCACCCTGGGTGAATTCCCGGCTTACCAACTCGGCGGCACCTGGACGCAGGACGGGCAGACCAAGATCGTCGCGCAGAAGACCGTCGTGGTCCCCGGCAGTGACGGCCTGTACGTGCTGCAGCTCAACGTTGACGGACTGGAAGATCAGGCCGATATCATCGGCGCCGCAACAGATGTGATCGACGAACAGACCAAGATCACGCCCTGACGCAGATCAGCTGTCGCGGATGCCGTCCAGTCGCCGGGTGGCATCCGCGAAGCCAGCCACCAGCTCGGCGACGATGTCGGCGACGGGCCGGATCTCGGTCATCCGCCCGACGATCTGGCCGACCGGCATCGCAACAGTGTCGGGGTTGTCCGACTCGTTCATCCGCTGATGCGCCTCGCTGACGAGGATGTTCTGCAGCGGCATCGGCAGCGGCTCGGGCGCATCCGGCGCGTCCCAGGCTTCGGTCCAGCGGGTCTTGAGCAGTCGTGCGGGCTTGCCCGTGTAGATGCGGCGGCGCACCGTGTCGCTGGAATTCGCGCGCAACAGCGCTTCCTGGATCGTCGACACACCGCTGGGCTTGCGGTGGCCGAGGTCGTACTCGGCCGACGTGAGGAACGCAGAACCCATCCACACGCCGGACGCACCAAGGGCCAGCGCCGCCGCTACCTGCCTGCCGGTGCCGATACCACCGGCCGCCAGCACGGGAGTTCCATGGCCAAGCGCGGCTAACCCGTCGATGATTTCCGGCCACAACACCATCGAACCGATCTCACCAGTGTGTCCGCCGGCTTCGTGACCCTGGGCGACCACGATGTCGACGCCGTTCTCGACATGGCGTTGCGCGTGTTTGGCGCTGCCTGCAAGCGCGGCCACCGGAACGCCCGCCTCGTGGGCCTGGTCGATGACGTCCTTCGGCGGCGAGCCGAGGGCGTTGGCGATCAGCTTGATCGGATGCTTGAGTGCCACCTCGACGTGCGAGCGTGCCACCGAATGCAGCCAGCCGAGCACGCCTTCGTTGCGCTCCTCATCGTCGGGTAGCGGCGGAACACCAAGGTCGGTAAGGGTTTTGGCGACAAAGTCGCGATGGCTCTGCGGGATCAGCTTGTCGATGTCGACGGCCGTGCCCTCAGTGGGCACCTTGGCCGGCATGACGATGTCGACGCCGTACGGCATGCCGTCGGTATTCTCGTCCATCCAGCACAGGACGTTCTCCAGGTTGTCTGCGTCGTTGAACCGCACGCAGCCGAGCACGCCGAGGCCGCCCGCCTTGCTGACCGCAGCGGCAACCTTCTCCGACGGCGTGAAGACGAAGATCGGATAGTCGATGCCGAAGCGGTCACACAGCTCGGTGCGCATCAGGACGGCGTCCCCACATGGTTGGCGTGCACGTCGTCGGCCGGCCGCTCCTCGGTCTGGTCTTTGGCCCAGCAGTAGTCGGGCTTCCCGGCCGGTGAGCGCTTCACCTCGTCGACATACCAAAGACTGCGTGGCACTTTGTATCCGGCGATCTCGCGACGCACGAAGCTGTCCAGCTCGGCCAGCGTCGGACGGGCGCCGTCGCGCGGCTGCACCACCGCGGCGACGTGCTGGCCGAAGCGCGGGTCGGGCACACCGACCACAAGGGCGTCGAACACGTCCGGGTGGCCCTTGAGCGCGGCCTCCACCTCTTCAGGGTAAATCTTCTCGCCGCCGCTGTTGATCGACACCGAACCCCGGCCCAGCATCGTGACTGCGCCGTCGGCCTCGACCTCCGCGTAGTCACCGGGGATCGCGTACCGCACACCGTTGTAAATTCGGAAGGTCTGCCGGGTCTTTTCTTCGTCCTTGTAGTAGCCGACCGGGATGTTGCCCTTCTTCGCGATGACGCCGCGCACTCCGGAGCCGGGCTCGACCTCGTTGCCATCCTCGTCGAGCACGACGGTGCGGTGGTCGATCGTCACCCGCGGACCGCCGGTGTGCGACTGGCCCTTGGCCACGATGCTGGTGCCCCCGAATCCGGTCTCCGACGATCCGATCGAGTCGGTGATGATCCGGTTGGGCAGCAGCTCGAGCAGCTTCTCCTTGATGCTCGTCGAGAACAACGCGGCGGTGCTGGCCAGAAGGAACAGCGACGACAGGTCGTATTCCTCACCCTTCGCCTTCGCGGTTTCAAGCGCATCCAGCAACGG
>DASQCE010000232.1:0-2427 GCA_035634855.1 Mycobacterium sp. | reverse complement strand
CAGAAGCTGCAATAGCCGGCGCCGCGTCGGCTCCGCCGCGACTTCCAGCATGTCGGGCACACGTCGATACGTTAGTGAAGACTAACGTATTAGTCAATGTTTATGCGCGGCTCATCTACGAGTCCGAAGGCAATCAGCCATAGCCCTGCGTCGTCCATCGACCGCATATCTCGGCGAGATGCCTTCTGCTGCTGTGTTTTGGTTCGTCGCTATGGAAGTGATTCCGTTACGGATGGAGCCGATCGTGCATCGTTCCTCCGTGCGGACTCAGCCGGCCCCCGAGCGGATCACGCTCGGCCCGCACGAAGGCGTGCTCTACCGCCGACCGCCAATGGACGACACCATCGGGTAAGCCGCCATGGAAAGTCGCTTACGGCGCGGCAGGCTCGTATTTTTCGATCGCTTCCACTTTGCCCGCCGAAGGACTTGCGGGATCGAATTCGTAGCTCAACCATTCGCGGGCGAGGCGCCGGGCCAGCTCGAGCCCGATCACTCGCTGTCCGAAACACAAAACCTGGGCGTTGTTGGACAGCACAGAGCGCTCGACCGAGAAGCTGTCATGCGCGGTGACCGCTCGGATGCCCGGCACCTTGTTGGCGCTGATCGCCACGCCCAGCCCTGTTCCACAAACCAGTAGCGCCCGGTCCGCCTTGCCCTCCGCGACCAGTCGAGCCGCGGCCACCGCAATGTGCGGGTACGCCGTGTTTTCGTCGGTGCCGACCCCCACGTCGATAACTTCCGCGACTCGATCGTCCGTGCGCAGATCGCCTTTCAGCGCTTCCTTGTATTCGTATCCGGCATCGTCGGAACCGACGACGACCCGCAGCCCTTCCGACATCAGCTGTCTCCCTTTCCAGTAAGCGTGAAGCAGTCCGCAACCGTGCGCGCGCACATCGCGAGTGAGGTAGCGCCGGCATCCGGCGTGCCGATACTGCGTTCGGCCAACGGACGCGCCCGTCCAACCTTCGGCCGCATGTCCGCAGTGGCCTGCGCGGCCTCTGTCGCGACTTCGGCCGCGGCCCGCCACGCGTCCTGCCACTGTTCGCCGTCGTCGACCCGTCGTTGCAGGTCCTCCACGAACGGCAGCAGCGCGTCCAGCATCGTCTTGTCCCCGGGCGCAGCGCCGCCCAATTGGACCAGCGCGTCATACCCGTCGCGCATGCCCGCCGCCACCGTTGCCGAATCCGGCCGGCCGCGATCACCGAGCCGCGCACCCAGCGCGCTGAGCATCGCCCCCCACAGCACACCCGAAGTGCCGCCTGCCTTTGCCGCCCATTCCTTGCCCGCGGCGGTCAGCACCGAGCCTTGTCCGGCCCCGTCAGCGACCGCCCGCGCCGCAGCCTCGCGTGCCGCGGACGAGCCCTTGACCATGCCGCGCCCGTGGTCGCCGTCGCCCGCGATCGCGTCTATACGGCCCAACTCTTCCTCCGCGTCGGCGAGCATCGCCGCCATCGCGTCGATCGCCCGCGCCACCACGTGCGCGCCCGCCCGGCCGTCCTCGTCCGACAGCTCCGAAAGCGCAACAGTAGCCACCGCGGCTTCCGCCGCCGCATCCGTGCGCGCCTCACCCGCCGGTTGGGCAGCAGACGTAGAACCCTTGCGGTACGCCGGGGTGTCGGCCGGTGCGGCCCAGTACTTTTCGAGTTCATCGTCGAGCCACATCATCGTCAGCGAGCACCCGGCCATGTCCAGGCTGGTGACGAGTTCTCCGACTTCGGGCTCCACGATCTCGTACCCGCGATCCCGTAGCAGCCGCGCCACCGTGCCCCACACCACGAACAGTTCTTCGTATTTTGTACGGCCAAGTCCGTTGAGTATCACCGCAATTCGCTGAGATGAGAATGCAGGCTTCTCGTCCGCCAACCCGTCGACAAGCGTCTGGGCAAGGTCGGCCGCTGTAGGCATGTCCTCGTCGGCGACACCTGGCTCGCCGTGGATGCCGAGCCCGATGCCCATCTTGCCCTCCGGCACGGTGAACAGCGGCTCATCCGCGCCGGGCAGCGTGCAGCCGTCGAACGCGACCCCGAACGTCCGCGTTGCCGCGTTCGCCGCCTCCGCCACCCGGATCACTCCCGGCAGGTCCAGCCCGTCCTCGGCCGCCGCGCTCGCGCACTTGAAGACCGTGAAATCGCCCGCAATGCCACGCCTTTTCGATTCCTCACCCTTCGGTGCGCTGGCGATGTCATCGGTGACTGCGAAGTAGTGCGCATCGATGCCTTCGCTGCGCAACTGAGTGACGGCAAGGTTGAAGTTCATCACGTCGCCGGCATAGTTGCCGGTGGTCAGCAGCACCCCGGCGTCACTGTGCGCGGCACGCGCAACAGAAGCCGCCTCGTCCGCGGACGGCGACGTGAAGATGTTGCCAACCACCGCACCGTCGGCGAACCCCGGGCCGACCACCCCACAGAACGCCGGATAGTGACCGGA
>DASQCE010000231.1:0-6793 GCA_035634855.1 Mycobacterium sp. | reverse complement strand
ATCAGGTCGGCGAATTGTTGGGGGCGCAGCGCCTGGTTGCCGTCGCACAACGCCTGTTCGGGTGCGACGTGGACATCGATCAGCAGCGCGTCGGCGCCGGCGGCGACCGCGGCCAGCGACAGCGGTTCCACCAGTTCGGGGTGGCCACCGGAATGGCTGGGATCCACCATCACCGGCAGGTGGGTGCGCTGTTTCCACAGCGCGACCGCGGTGAGGTCCAGGGTGAAGCGCGCTGAGGGCTCGAAGGTGCGGATCCCCCGCTCGCACAGCACCACCTGGTCGTTGCCCTCCAGCAGCAGATATTCGGCCGCGGCCAGGGTTTCCTCCACGGTGCAGCCGAAGCCGCGCTTGAGCACCACCGGAAGCCCGCTTTGGCCCGCCGCGGTCAGCAGCGCGAAGTTCTGCATGTTTCGGGCCCCGATCTGCAGCCCGTCGACCACCGCGGCCAGCCGCTTGACGTGCTCGGGGTCGACCACCTCGGTGACCACCGGCAGCCCGGTGCGCTCCCGGGCCTCGGCCAACAGGTCCAGGCCGTCCCACTGCAGACCCTGGAAGGAATGCGGCGAGGTGCGCGGTTTGAACACCCCGCCGCGCAGGCCCACCGCGCCGTGGTCGGTGACCGCGGCCGCGGTGGCCATCGTTTGCGCCGACGATTCGACCGCACACGGTCCGGCGATCACCGCGACCGAACCATCCCCGATGGTGGTCGGTCCCAGGGCGACCTCGGTCCCGCCCGGGCGCAGTTCTTTGCGCCCCAACCAGACCTCACTGGTCCGCGACAGCTGCCGGGTCGGCGCGGGAAGCTGCGGGCCGGCCGTGTCGATGAGGTCCCCATCGGTGACCGAAAGCACCACAGTGCCGCCCAGCCGGTACATCTCGGTGGGGGCGCCGGCGGATTCCAGGTGCCGCAGCCATCCCTCCACGCCGGCGCGGGTCACGGTCTGGTCGAAGACGAGCAGCGTGTCTGGGTTAGTCATGGTGGGTGTTTCCGATCCGATTAGGCGAGCGCAGCGCTCGTGGCGAGGTTTTTGCTTCGGCCGTCAGCCAGGTAGCCGACCAGGTCGTGGTACTTCTCCCGCAGGTAGCGCTTGAGCGACTTACCCGTCACCCCCAGCGGGAAATCGCCCTCGGCGCCCGCGACCTCGACCATCGCCAACTCCGGCTTCCCGGCCGCGCGCAACGCCTCATTGGCCGCGAACAGCACCTTTTCCGGGTCGATGTCCTCCCCGGTCACCACCGCGACGGCCACCTTCTTGTCTCGATAGCCACCGGCGACGACCGTGCAGTCCTCGACACCGACGACCTCGTTGACGACCAGTTCCTCTATCTGCACCGAGTAGCCGGGCCCCTGGGCGGTTTGCACCACGTCGACCGCGCGGTCGACCTGGTAGAAGTAGCCGTCCTCATCGCGGTAGGCGATGTCGCCAGTCAGCCAGTAGCCGGCGAGAATGCTCCGGTAGTAGGTGTCCTGGTTGCCCCAGTAGCCCACGGTCATGGACGGTGGTTTCGCGCCGAGGAGCCCGTACTCGTACGGCGCGGCGAGGGTGCCGTTCTCCCGCAGGATGGCGACCTCTGCGAAGCCGACCGAGCGGCCGACGCAGCGGTCGTTGCGCGGGGTCGCCAGCGTGCGTGGCTTCATCAAGACGCCCCAACCCAGCTCGGTGGTGCCAAGGCGGTCGAGGAAGGCAGCCGGCGGGAGGTGTGCAGAGCGGCGCTCGAGCACGTTCTTCAGGTGCCGCTCATGCAGCGCATCGCCCATCGAGACCCAGATGTTCACTGAGTCGAGGGCGCCGGCGGGAGTCTCCAGCGCGGCGAGTTCGGGATAGGCATGGCCGAAGGCCATCACCATCGTCGGCTTGTGCTCCGGAATGGCCGCCGCCAGCTGCTCGCCGTGGACATCGCGCCAGGCCAGCAGCGGCTGTCCGGTCAGCACCGCGTAGGAGGTGAACGAGATGGTGCCCTGGTGTGACTGCGGGAGCGCGGTCATGATCAGGGCGTTGGGCTCCTCCTTGTAGTCGACGGCACGGAACTTGGGACCCTCCAGAATCGTGCGGTGGGTGTGGATGACCGGCTTGGGCAGGCCCGTCGTGCCCGACGAGTGCATCATCCCCACCGGGTCGTCGGGGCTATGCCGAAACCGTGCCTCGTCGCTCAGCGTCGCCGAAGCCGGACTCGGCATCTCCTCGATGGTCTTGATCCACCGCAGCGACAGCTTGTCCAGATCCGGCGCAATCCGGTCCCACCGCTCCAGGTCGGTGTACAGGGCGATCGCGCCGGTCCGCTCGCACAACGCGACCGCGCTCTCCCGCGGCGACTTCCAGTTGATGAGCACGGCGATGGCGCCGAGCTGAGCGATGGCCGAGTAGTGCACGAAATATGCGATGGAGTCGGGCAGGAAGATCGCGACCCGGTCCTTCGGCCGCACGCCCTGCGCCCAGTACCACACCGACCAGCTCTGGATCAGATGGTCGAGGTCGCGGAGGCTGAACTCGGTCCGCGTCTCGCCGTCGGTGTAGGGCACCGGAGTCAGCGACTTGATGAAAGGCTCGTCCGGATACGGGTTGATGGCCAGCATCGAGGGAAGCAGGTTGCCACCGCCGATGCTGGAGTCCGCGGCCACCTTGGCCCGCAGCTCCGGGGTAAGGACTGTCTTGTGGGTGAACTGCGACATAACTGAAATGGTCGTGATCGAGCAGTGGTTCCGTAATCGCTGGGAAGCCAGATTCCACTTGTCGATGGGGAGGTTTTCCTATCCGCGCGGTAAGCACCGGGCTCGTTCGATGTGCTGCGGCTGCCTCACCGTCGTGCGAAGACCTGGCGCCGATTGGCCTGCGGCACAAGCGAATTCACGATCCGTATGACCGCGACGAGGAAACATCCCTGCCCCGCGCCGGCGGCTGCCGCGGCCAGGCCGAAGCCCTGACAATCCCGCGAGTGACAACTCAGGGCTATGGGAAAGGCACAACTCGCCATAGCGTGGCGGATATGGGGCACAGCGGCGGCTTACACCTGTGGGTGGACGCCACCGCGGGCATCGCGGGCGACATGTTGCTGGGTGCATTGATCGACGCCGGCGCACCGCTCGACGGGGTCGAATCCGCAGTATCCGCCCTCGTGCCCGGCGAGGTCGCGCTACGAACGAGCACGGTGCACCGGGCCGGCCTGCGCGCGCTGAAGGTTGACGTCGAGAGTCGCGCCGACGAGCATCCGCACCGCTCGTGGGCAGACATCCGAGCAATGCTCGAGACCGCTGAGCTGCCCAGCGCGGTCCGCACGACCGCGCTCGAGGTGTTCGCGCGGCTTGCCGACGCGGAGGCGCGGGTGCACGGGGTCTTACCGGATGACGTGCATTTCCATGAGGTGGGTTCGTGGGACTCGATCGCCGACATCGTCGGAGTGTGCGCCGCGCTGGCCGGGCTGGCTGTCACCCGGGTGACGGCCAGCCCGGTAGCGGTGGGCTCCGGGCGGATCGGCTCAGTCCACGGCGACCTGCCCGTGCCACCACCCGCGGTTCTCGAGCTCGCCCGAGGGTGGCGTGTCCTCGCGGGCGGTGAGGGCGAGCTCGCCACGCCCACCGGCATGGCACTCATCCGTGCACTGGCAGACGAGTGCGGGTCGATTGTGCCGATGGAGATCACGGCGGTCGGGGTGGGCGCGGGCGGGCGTGACGTCCCTGGGCGGGCCAACGTGGTCCGCGTGGCCCTCGGCATTCCCATTGCCGACGTGCCGACGACCGACAGCATGTGGGTAATGGAGACAAACATCGACGACCTGGATCCGAGGGTTTGGCCGACGGTGCTCGCCGCGCTGCTAGAGGCGGGAGCCGCCGACGCGTGGCTCGTGCCGATCGTGATGAAGAAGGGCCGGCCGGCGCACACGCTATGCGTGCTCGCCCGGGACGCCGAACGCGCAGCACTGCGCGACGCCGTCTTCGCGCTGACCTCGACGATCGGCGTACGGGAGGCGCCGGTGTCGCGAGTCGCCCTGCACCGGGACTCGCGGGCCGTCGCGCTGCGCGGCGGCGATGTGCGGATCAAAGTGGCGCTGCGGGCCGGTCGCATCGTGCACGCAACCCCAGAGTTCGACGACGTCGCAGCCCTGGCGCGGGCCCGCGACGTGCCGGTGCGGCAGGTGCTCGACGAGGCGGTCGCGGCCGCCGAGGTCGCGATGCTGCGTCCCGGCGCGCGATGGTCGGGCGAGCCTCGCGATCAGGACGGTGCGGCTATCTGAGCGGCAAGGTGGCCGGCGCCGTCCGAGCTTGCTGTTCTTCGATCGCCTGAGGCGAGATGTGTTGCTCTGCTTCGCCGTACGTCGCCACAAGAGAAATACTCGTGATCACGCGATGGCTTCGTAATCGCTGCGGAGCCACATTCCGCGACTGAACGGGAAGGTTTTCTGTCCGCCGGGTAAGCCACGGCAACGTTGGTCATCAATCGTTCCGGTCCATCCAGTACATGAACGAATGCGGCCCGGTGCCGGGAATCTCGAACTCCTCACCCAGGGTCTGGAATCCGTGTTTGCGGTAGAAGTCCGCGACGGAGGTGCGGGCCTTGCACCAGACGGCTGCCGCGCCGGCGAGCGCCGCGTGGGTGAGTGCGGTGCGCAACAGGGCGCTGCCCGCACCGGTGCCGCGAACCTCGTCGAGCGTGGCCATACCGCGCAAATGCCAGCCTTGCCCCGGTTTCAGGCCCGGCACGGTGAATTCGGCGGGCGGATCCTCGTGATACACCGAGGCCGCACCCACCGGACGGCCCCCGTGGAGCGCGGCGAAATGCCGGGTGTCGGGCCGGTCATCTTCGGCGTAACGGCTGCGTTCCAACGGCTGTCCCGGGCGCAACACCTGGTGGCGGATAGGCCACACATCGGCGGCGGGAACTGGTCGCACGCGCCAGCCGGACGCCGCATGGTCCGGGAGGAAACCAGACCCCTGCCGGTCAGGCACCGTGATCCCGCCGACCATCGAGCGTCAGCCCGTGTCGGTATGCGAGGCCGTCGATGGTCACACGCGCCTCCAGTCGGTGCTCCAGAACCGGGTCAGATGGCGGGAGCGGTCGTGGTACTCCGACCGCGCATGCAGCATCCGCTGGTTGTCCCAGATCAGCAGCGAGCCGTCGGGAACCAGCACACGCGTGCGCAGCTCGCGGAACAGGTCGCTGACACGATGCGCCAGCCCGCGGCCGGCCTCGCCGAGCGGTAGTCCGGATGGATCGACGTCTGCGCCGAGGGTTGGGTCGTAGTCTGATGTGGTCAGCAGGTTGTAGCTGAAGCGGGTGACTGTATTGCCGCCGGCGTCGGTGCTCAGCATCGTGGTATGGACGCCGCCGTCCGGCCCTGGGAAGTGCAGCTCGGCATCGGTCATCAGCGCCAACTCGTCAGCATCGAGTGCGCCGACCAATTTCCGCACGTCGAGCAGATCGGTGTGGCCTCCACCGCAGCGAGCCTGGCGGTGGCAAAAGAGCGCCAGGTAGGCGGGACTGGGATGCCGGCCGGGCGCCTCGGTACGGGCCGAGGTCACGTTCACGCTTTGCGACCGGTCCTTTTTTCCTGGGCGGTAGGTCACCTCGTGGGTGAGGAGGCCGTTGTATTGCGGAATCAGCTCGCCCACTGAGCGAACGAGTTCTTCTGCGGCGGTTAGGCTTTCGACATCCTCGACGAGGACATAGCCCCACTGATCCAGTCGTCGTCGGGCCGCGTGACGAAGAGTGTTGGGCGAAGCGTTCAAGGGAGCGGGCGTGCGGTTCTGGCACCGGTCGAATCGAACGATCGCGTCGTCGGCCTGCCCCTGCGAGCCCGGGCCGGCCAGCACCTCGGCGAGCCCCGATACGTACCAGATAGCGTGTTGCTGTTCGGAGTTCGTGGTCATGAGCACATCGTCGCGATCACGCAGCGGTTCCAGAATCGCTGCGAAGCGAGATTTCACTCCTCCGCGGGAAGGGTTTCCTGTCCGCCCGGCAAGTACCCGGGCTCGCGATCAGGACGGTGCGGCTATCTGGGCGGCCAGGTGGCCGGCGCCGTAACCGTTGTCGATGTTCACCACGGCGACCCCGGGCGTGCAGCTGTTGAGCATCGTCAGCAGCGGCGCCAGGCCCTCGAACGCCGCGCCGTACCCGGTCGACGTCGGCACCGCCACCACAGGCGCCGCGACCAGCCCGGCGACCACGGCGGGGAGTGCCCCGTCCATGCCCGCCACCACGACGATCACCCTGGCCGCGCGGAGCACGTCGAGCCGGCGCAGCAATCGATGCAGGCCGGCGACACCGACGTCCATGATCAGGTCGGCGGGGCGGCCGAGGTGCCGGGCGGTGAGCAGCGCCTCCCGCGCGACGGGCTGATCGGCTGTGCCTGCGGCCACGACGAGGACCTGGCCACCCACCGCGTCCGGCGGGTCGGCGGGCCACGCCAGCAGCCCGCTGGCTACGTCATGAAAGGCGTCGGGCAGCTCGCCGAGGATCGCTTCGGCGTGCTCCGGGCTGGCCCGGGTGAACAACGTGCGGGCTCCGTGGCCGCGCAGCGCGCCGGCGATCAGCCGGACCTGTTCGGTCGTCTTACCCCGGCAGTACACCGCCTCCGGATAGCCGCGTCGGGCAGCTCGGTCGAGATCGAGGTCAGCGAAGGCGGTCAGCGCCTCGTCGGGTTCCCAGGGCTCCGTCATGGTTCCGCCTCCAGGTGTGCGGGGCACCGGTGAATTCTGCTCTTCGCGCAAGCGGCTCATCGCTGTCTCGGTGACGATCTCACGAAGCGACGGCATTGTCACCGATGGCGGGCGCAAGCGTGGGAGAGCGGTATGTTACTA
>DASQCE010000230.1:0-3121 GCA_035634855.1 Mycobacterium sp. | reverse complement strand
CTATCGCGTCGACATCCCGGCTCTGCACAGCGTTAACCCCGATATTGCCTGGACATCGTTCGCCGACTGGGCCCAGCACACCTTTGACTCGCGATCGCGCTAAGCCGCAGTTCGTTCTCACATTGCCGCTTCGGTGCCAGAGCAAAAATTTGGCCGATGCCGATAGCATCGAAGACCGAAACGCACTCTCTCCCTGGGAATTACGTCACTGTGATATTTCTCCTCGCGGTCTCCCCCGCCACCCATGCTGTCACTCAGCATGATTCACCATCATGGATAACTACGTTATCCATGATGGTGAAAGTCTGCATATTCGTTATCACATTGTGCAACACTTAAATCCAGCTGTTCGTCGTCGACCGCCGGCGGCGGACGGGTGTTCGTCTCCCGTTACAGCCACTCCGCCAGCGGCGGCGGCGATCCGCCCCAGGGATGCGCAGACCAACCCGACAACGTGACCAGGTCGGCACCATCCTCGTCGTCACCCTGCAACGCCACCCTTTCCGCTCTGACGTGGGGCGGGCGGGGCTCCAACTCGCGACAAACGGATTACCAAACGGTATGACCCGACGATGCCAGTTGCTGCTTAATTGTTTTGCGCGACAACTAGATTGGAGATCCTAGACGCTCCCGTGGCAACCGGTCAATTCCGGCCGACGCGAGGTCATTCGCGGTGAATAAGCGGCAACCGGATCCCGATGCCTACTCGGCGCTCTCGGTCAATACGGCTACGCACCGGCAAGGTGCTCAGGCTCGTGGCGCGTGGAGGACGAATGGAGTGTTCTCGGCCGATCCAGCATCCCCGCCAGGGGATGTCAGCAAATGTTGCGTCACACAGAACCAGGTGCGCATGAAACGGGATGCTCCAGGTGTTGGTGTTAACACGAATACCAGGCCGACGTTGGCGCACTGCACAATGCCACACGGCCATGGGCAGGTGCACACTTGCGGCATGCAGGTATGTGAGCTCACCGCCGTCGCGCTGACCGTCGCGCCCCCGCCCCCGCCGCGATCCCTGCGCCGGCCCCAGGCGTCGACGTCACCGCGGCTGGCGTGATCGTGCACGCCGGCGGGCCGGAGCCCGAGCCGCCCCGCCTGCTGAACGGCATCTCGGACGTACGCGCCTTCTTTCACACCAACGCCGTACCGCTGTACTTCATCTCGCCGACCCCGTTCAACCTGCTAGGCATCGACCGCTGGGTACGAAACTTCTTCTACCTGACGTACTTTGACTCTTTTGAGGGCGCACATTCGCGCGTGTTCGTGCCCCGGCGGCGCGACCGCATTGATTTCGGGTCCATGGGGGATGTGTGCAACCACCTCCTGCGTGATCCCGAAACACTCGAGTTCATCGCGCGACGAGGGCCCGGTGGCAAGGCCTGCTTCGTGATGCTTGACGAGGAGACCCAGGCCCTCGCGCGCCAGGCGGGGCTCGAGGTCATGCACCCGCCGGCGGAGCTGCGCCATCGCCTGGGCTCCAAGATCGTCATGACGCGCCTAGCCGACGAAGCGGGCGTGCCGAGCGTGCCTCACGTGATCGGGCGGGCTGGCTCCTACGACGAGCTGTCGGCGCTCGCGCACAGCGCCGGGCTGGGAGATGACCTCGTCGTCGAGGCCGCTTATGGCGACGGCGGCAACGCGACGTTCTTTGTGCGCGGCCAGCGCGACTGGGACCATTGCGCCGGTGGCCTGGTCGAGCAGGAAGTCAAAGTCATGAAGCGCATCCGCAATGTGGAGGTGTGCCTCGAGGGAACCGTGACCCGCCACGGCACCGTGATCGGCCCCGCGATGACGAGTCTCGTCGGTTACCCGGAGCTGACTCCGCGCAAGGGCGGCTGGTGCGGCAATGACGTCTGGCGCGAGGTGCTGCCGCCCGCACAGACGCACGCCGCGCGAGAGATGGTGCGAAAGCTGGGCGAGGTCCTGCGCCGCGAGGGGTACCGGGGCTACTTCGAGGTGGACCTGTTGCACGACCTGGACTCCGACGAGCTCTACCTCGGCGAGGTGAACCCGCGCCTCAGCGGCGCGAGCCCGATGACGAACTTGACCACCGAGGCCTACGCCGACATGCCGCTGTTCCTCTTCCACCTGCTCGAGTACATGGACGTGGAGTACGAGCTCGACATCGACGAGATCAACTCGCGCTGGGAGCGGGGCTATGGCGAAGACGAGGTCTGGGGTCAGCTGATAATCACGGAGACCTCGCCGGATGTCGAGCTCTTCACCGCAACCCCACGCACAGGTGTGTGGCACCTCGACGACGACGGGCGCATCTGTTTTGCGCGCCAGGGCAACGACTGGGCCACGCTGCTCGACGAGTCCGAGGCCTTCTACATGCGTGTCGCGGCGCCTGGCGACTTACGCTGCGAGGGCGCCCAACTCGGCGTGCTCGTCACCCGCGGGCACCTGCAGACCAACGACTACCAGCTCACCGAGCGCTGCCGGCGCTGGGTCAAAGGCATCAAGGCGCAGTTCGCCTCAACACCCCTGGCGCCGGCCACGCCGATCGTCTCGCGGCTCGTCGCACGAGCGTGAGCAGCGGCCGCACGAACTGCTCGACAAACCATCGAGCGCGAGCCCCTGATCCAGGCGTTCCTGCGCTCACCGCTGCGCCATACCCGCTACCGCGAAGGGCATGGGACGGCGTACACCGCCGTCTACCGCGCCGTCGAAATTTGCTGGCCGAAACCTTCGCCTTAGCCTCGCCTCAGTTCTTATGCAGCCACCGAGACCGCCGACACAGTCGCACCTGGGCTACCCGATCTTGTCCAGCTCGCCGCCGACTTCGGCCGAGACGATCTCCTCATCCGCATCGCCTCCCAGCTGGAATCAGCGCACCGTTGGTCATCCGACCACCCGGCGATCCCGTGAAGCCGCGCGCATGATCGGCGGCGAACCTGGTTGCGTCCCGGCCGGTTTCTCATTGGACAACTGGCTGTCGGCGCCATATTCGCATTGGTCATTCCAGCACGTCGAAGACTTCGTGCCGACCGCGGTAATCTCGCGCGGGACCGGGCCGGCCGCGGCGTTGCCCGCAGCCAGTGCTCCGATGGCCGAGATCCGGGTGACCAGCACTGGCGGGGTGGCCACCACCGTTGGCGCGGTGATGGCCACCACCGCT
>DASQCE010000229.1:0-9463 GCA_035634855.1 Mycobacterium sp. | reverse complement strand
GACGTCCGGCCGGTTCAGCCAGCGGCCCGCGCTTACCTCGTCGGACAACTCGTGCAGGAACATGACCTCGCGCGGATCGTCGAACGCCTCGAAGATCCGTACCCGCCGAACTCCCGCTTTCAGGAACAAGTCTTGCGTCTCGCGCACATGGGCCCGGAATAAGGGTGCGTCGTCGACGACCATGATGCCCACCACGACGATGCCGGTCGGCGCTGTAGCCGGATCGGCGACGAAATCGAACCGTTCGATGAGTTCACCCGCGAACACCGCGGGCAGATCCTCGACACCGACGGCGTCGAACCATTCGAAAAACGCGCGGGAGCGCAGCAGTTCGGCGACCGGTTCGCGGGTTTCCAGCGCAATCGTCACCAACACGCGCTCCGGATCGGTGGTCGAGGTGTAGACGAACACGTGGTGCGCGCCGAGCGCGGCGAGACCGTCGCGGCGTCGCTGCAGCAGCGGCCACACCCGCGTCGGGTCGGGCACGCGGTAGTCGGTGGTCAACACCAACGAGTGCGTTTCGGGAATCATCGTCGGCAAACGAGGCTACCCGACTCCGACAACCACATTCTCGTTGTGGTTAGCACTATCCCAGCAGCGCCGTGTGCACCCGCGCAACATCCTCGGCCGTCACACCTGCCGCCTCGAGGTACCCGCTCAGCGAGCCGTAATTCTCCTCGATGGACCGGCGGGCGGCATCCAGGTAGTCCTCCCGCACGCCCAGCACCTCGTCGCTCAGCCTCGCCTCGGCGAACGTGACCACCTCGGGTGTCTCGGAACGGTCGCGGACCGACTCCAGGATGCGTTCCCGCAGCTGCGGCACCGCCTCGTTGCTGCGCAGGAAATCGGCCAAGATCGCATCGCGCGGGATACCCACTGCGCCAAGCACCGTCGCCACCGTGAACCCGGTGCGGTCCTTTCCTGCAAAACAGTGGGTGATTACCGGCCGCCCCTCGGCGAGCAGCGAAATGACTTGCCGCACAGCACGTTGCGCGCCGCCAAGGGTCGGGAACCGGAGGTACTCCTCCGTCATGAAGCGCACGGCCGCCACCCTGACGTCCTCTTCATCGGGCTTCTCGCTCATCATCTTCTGGAACGTGGCCTCATGGGGCGCCTCACCGTCGACGGCCGACACGTCGGGAAACGGCAGCAGATGCACCGCGACGCCGTCGGGCACCTGGCCTGGGCCACGACGTTCCACCTCCCGCGGCGAGCGCAGGTCGGCCACATCGCTTATGCCGAGTCGAAGGATGAGCTCGCGCCCCTCTTCGGAGAGTTGGCTCAGCTCGCTGGACCGGAAGAAGCGGCCCGGCAGGACACCCGTCTCCTCAGCGACATCACGAAAGTTCCAAGCCCCCGACAGTTCCCCGACGCCGACCGCCACTAGCTCGTCACCGCCGCAACGAAAGCGCTCTTCTCGCGACCGATCTCCGCGCGCGCGATGGTGCGCATGTGCACCTCGTCGGGACCGTCGAACAGCCGCATGGCCCGGTGCCAGCTGTAGAGCCGGGCCAGCGGGAAGTCGTCGGACACGCCGGCCGCGCCGTGCACCTGGATCGCGCGGTCGATGACGTCACATGCCACCTGCGGCGCCACCGCCTTGATCTGGGACACCAGAACGTGGGCCTCCTTGTTGCCGTGCGCATCGATGGTCCACGCCGCCTTCTCACATAGCAGCCGGGCCTGGTCGATCTCATTGCGCGAGCGCGCGATCTGCTCGCGCACCACACCCTGCTCGCTCAATGGCTTACCGAATGCCACCCGCTTGCCCACCCGGTCGACCATCAGCGCCAACGCCCGCTCGGCCGCGCCCAGCGCGCGCATGCAGTGGTGGATGCGGCCCGGGCCGAGCCGCGCCTGGGCGATCGCGAACCCCGCGCCCTCCTCGCCGAGCAGGTTCTCCACGGGCACCCGCACGTTGTCGTAGACGATCTCGCAGTGCCCGTGCTGGTCCTGCCAGCCGAACACGGGCGTGGAGCGAAGGACGGCGACCCCTGGTGTATCTATGGGCACCAGCACCATCGACTGCTGCTGATGGCTGGCCGCGTCGGGGTTGGTGCGGCCCATCACAATCAGGATCTTGCAGCGCGGATCCGACGCCCCGGACGTCCACCACTTGCGGCCGTTGATCACGTAGTCACCGCCGTCGCGGGTGATCAGCGTTTCGATGTTGCGGGCGTCGCTGGAGGCCACCGCCGGCTCGGTCATCGAGAACCCGCTGCGGATCTCGCCATCGAGCAGCGGCTCCAGCCACTGCGCGCGCTGGGCTTCGGTGGCGAACAGGTGCAAGGTCTCCATGTTGCCGGTGTCCGGTGCGGCGCAGTTGGTGACCTCGGGTGCGATCTCCAGGCTCCACCCGGTCAGCTCCGCAAGGGGCGCGTACTCCAGGTTCGACAGCCCCGACACGGCGGGCAGAAACAGGTTCCACAGCCCGCGCTCCTTGGCCAGCCCCTTCAGCTCTTCGATCACCGGGGGCACAGTGTGGTCGTCGGGACCCGCCTCCCGCCGGTAACGGTCGTACGCCTCTTCGGCGGGGAAGACGAAATCTGTCATGAAATCGGTCAGCCGCTTGTGGTAATCCTGCGCCTTGGCCGACATCGCGAAGTCCATGCCCGCCACGATATGACACCCGCAAAAAGGGGGAATCTTGGCAGTGCATCGGGCGTAAAAACATGACATGACCGAAAGCCGACCACCGTTCCCACCGTTCACCCTCGAAACCGCGAGGCAGAAGGTTCAGGCCGCCGAAAACGCCTGGAACACCCGTGACCCCGAACAGGTCAGCCTCGCCTACACCGTTGACTCACAGTGGCGAAACCGGGACGAGCACGTCGTCGGGCGCGACGAGATCGTCGCGTTTCTGACCCGGAAATGGCAGCGCGAACTCGACTATGTACTGCGCAAGAGCCTATGGGGCTTCCGGGAGAACCGGATGGCGGTGCGCTTCCAGTACGAGTGCCGCGACGCCGCCGGGCAGTGGTTCCGCAGCTACGGCAACGAGCTATGGGAGTTCACCCCGGAGGGTCTAATGGCGCGGCGGGAGGCCAGCATCAACGACGTGAGGATCGACGAGTCGGAGCGGCGCTACTTCGGACCGCGTCCGGAGTCGGAGTACGGGCTCGACATCCCGCTGTGGTGACCGACCCCGACGAGGGAGAGTCCGGGAATGGTGTAGCCACCTTCGGTTGCGAAGGCGCTCAGGGCCGACTCGGCGTTGCTGCGGATCGCTGAGGTGACGTCGTCGGGAAGCGAGGCAAGGAGCGCTGCCACCGGGCCTGCGAGCGATGGCACGATGCCCCACCACTCATCGAAAGACCCGACCTGCAACGGCACGGCCACGTCGCGAACTTCGATGTCATGAAAGCCGCCTGCGGCGAGGACACCGGCGAGTGCGCCGTCTTCGGACAGCGCGAAGGGGCCGGGCATTCCCTGGGGCGGAACCGGTGCGCCGAGCTGGGCGCCGATTGCGTCGAGTAAGGCGCTGAGCCACGGGTTGGCTGCGGGCGGGCCCCACACCGCGAACACCGCGCGGCCGCCGGGCCGCAGCACACGCAGTGCCTCCCGCGCCGCGGCGGCCGGATCGGCCACCAGCATCAATGCTTCGCGGCACAGCACCTTGTCGTAGGAGGAGTCCGGCGCTTCTAGGTGCTCCATGTCCAACTCCAGGGCCACGACATTGCTCAGTCCGCGCCGTGCGGCCCGTTCGGCGGCGATCGCCGTCATTTCGGGGGCGACGTCGGACAGCACCACCTGACCATCGGCTCCGACGATCTCGGCCGCCGAGAACCCGACACCGCCGGGACCGCACCCGAGTTCGAGCACATGGTCGCCGGGCCGAACATCGGCGGCGGCCAGCATGGCCTGACCGACAACTGCGCCGCGCTCGTCGACGAAATCGGCGTGCTCACCCCACGACGGGGCCGCCGAGGACCACATCGCGTGCAGCGGGTTGGTGCTCATCGCTGCCAGGTAGGCGTCGACACATTGCTGAGTGTAGAAGCGCATGAGGAGGCCCTCCCCGGATTACGCCGCCCAGGGAGGGCCTCAGGAGTGTGGTCTGGCTAGTCGCCGGCGGGGAGGTCGATGATCAGGCCGCGGTCGTAGTGCGACCGGTGGCGGGGGATCACGACGACCGGCGGCCGGGCGATTGTGTTCGGCGTGGCGACGATGCCGGGACGCGGCGTCGGCTGGTAGGAGTAGGTGCCCGCGCTGGCGATGCCGGCCAGGCCGAGGGCGGCGCCGCCAAGGATGCCTGCCGAGACGGCGGGCAGCGCGATGTAGCGGGCGAAGCTGCGGGTGATGGTGGTGGTCATTTCTGAAATCTCCTGTGGTGGTTGGCTTTTTGGTTCTGTTGCCGAGTCTCTCTGGCGTTGAGATAACTCTCTCGCATCGTGTCGACGACGTCTGTCGGGTGATCGGCGGTTGAATCGGGTGAATCCCGTGTCCCCTGATCGGGGGATAGCCCCCCACCAATGAAGAAGCCCTCCCCTGGGCTACTTTCGGGGAGGGCTTCCGTCTGGGGGGATCAGCGGGTGAATGCCGGCTGCAGATCCTGGAGGTGGTAGACGCCGTGGTGCCAGCGCCAGCCCGGCATCGCGTCGGGGGCCGGGTGGGCCTTGACGTTGGGCGTCGCGACGATGTTGGGCTGCTGCACGTCGGTGGTGGCCGCGCTGGCCGCGCCTGCCAGGCCGAGGGCGGCGCCGCCGATGATGCCGGCCGACACGATCGGCAGGGCGAGGTAGCGGGCGAAGCGGCGGGCGGTCGTGGTGTTCATGTGGGTTTTCCTGTCTCCGTTGACTTTTGGTCTCTTGCGCCGGTGAGTTCCTGCGATGACTCAAGACTGCCGCCCCGTGGAACTTTTGTATGTCCGGCGATCGGAGGTTGAACAGGATGAACCGCGTGTCCCCCAATCGGAGGAAAGGCGGCGGTAACCCGGTCTTACACCCGGATGTTCCCGGCGACGGCGGCCAACGCCGCCAGGTGCTCGTCGACCGTGCGCAGACCCGCGCCCATCGTGTTGACCGACACGTGGGTGGCGCCGGCAGTGGTCCACTGGGCAAGTTCGTCGGCGGCCTGCCGTACATCACCGCGCCAGGTGACGCGGCCTTCCATTCCGATCGCCGATGGATCCTTGCCCGCTGCGATCGCCGACCGCGCCACGATGTCGCGAGCTTCGTCCAGTTGCGGCCCCGGCGACATCATCGGGAACCATCCGTCGGCCAATCGGCCCGCACGCTCTAACGCCGGCCGCGATGCCGCACCGATCCACACCGGTATCGGCCGAGTCACTGGTAGCGGTGCCAGGCCCGCGCCGGTCACCCGATGGTGCTTGCCGTCGAACGTCACGGTCTGTTCGGTCCACAGTCGGCGCATCAGCTCGACCTGTTCGCCCAACCGCCTACCGCGGTTGGTGAAGTTCTCGCCGAGCGCCTCGTACTCGACGGCGTTCCAGCCGAGCCCGACGCCGAGCCGCAGACGCCCCTCGCTGAGCAGGTCGACCTCGGCGGCCTGCTTGGCGACCAGCACCGCCTGCCGTTGCGGAAGGATGATGACGCCGGTCACCAGCTCCAGCGTGGTGGTGACGGCAGCCAGGTAGCCGAACATGACCAACGGTTCGTGGAACGTGGTGTGCACGTCGTACGGACCGGCCCAGCCCGTGTGAACCGCAGGGTCGGCGCCAACGACATGGTCATAGGCCAACAGGTGGGTGAACCCCAGTTCCTCGACGCGTTGGCCGTAGGCACGGACGGCCGCGGCGTCGCCGCCGAGTTCTGTCTGGGGAAACACCACGCCGACTCGCATACTGTGCCCCAACGCACCGAGGCCCTACCCCCATTCCTCGGAGAGGGCCTCGGTGGTGCTTATCAACGGGCCGATGATGCCGGCCGAGACGATCGGCAGGGCGAGGTAGCGGGCGAAGCGGCGGGTAGCCGTGGTATACATGTGAATTTTCTTGTCTCCGTTGATTTTTGGTCTCCTGCGCCGGTGTGTTCCAGCGATGACTCAAGACTGCCGTCGCGTGGACGGGTTGGATGTCCGGCGATCCGACGGCGACACGGATGAATCACGTGTCCGCCAATCGGAGGAAGAATCGGCCGGTGCTGTGCGACGCTGCCTTCATGACCAGCGAAAAGGTGCGTGTGGTGGTGGGTGACGACCACCCGCTGTTTCGCGACGGGGTCGTCCGGGCGCTGACCTCGAGTGGGTCCATCGAGGTGGTGGCCGAAGCCGACGACGGGGTATCGGCGCTCGAGGCGATCAGGACGCATTCGCCGCAGGTGGCGCTGCTCGACTACCGCATGCCGGGAATGGACGGCGCCGAGGTGGCGGCTGCGGTGCTGCGAGACGAGCTGCCGACCCGGGTGCTTCTGGTGTCTGCGCACGACGAGTCGGCGATCGTGTTCCGCGCGCTGCAGCAGGGGGCGGCCGGCTTCCTGCCGAAGGAGTCGACCCGAAGCGAACTGATCAATGCCGTGCTGGACTGCGCGAAGGGCCGCGACGTCGTGGCGCCCAGCCTGGCCGCGGGCCTGGCCGGCGAGATCCGCAAGAGGGCCGAGCCCGAAGGTCCGGTGCTCAGCCCGCGTGAGCGGGAGGTACTGAAGCTGATCGCCGCGGGCAGCACCATTCCCGCGATGGCCAAGGAGCTCTTCCTTGCGCCGTCGACCGTCAAGACCCACGTGCAGCGGCTCTACGAGAAACTCGGCGTCGGCGATCGGGCCGCCGCCGTCGCCGAGGCGATGCGCCGCAAGCTGCTGGAGTAGCGCGGCGCGGCCGTTCCAACAATTCGTCGACTACCTCGCCGCGGAACCAGTACGCGTCTCGGCGACTCTGCGACTGCCGCTGATCGGGCTGATCGCTGTGCTGGTGGTGTGTACGCGGTGGCGGCAGTGCTGTGGCTGGCTGCCGTGCTGAAGGGGCCGGTGCCACGGTGGGGGATCGGGCGTCAACGGCCGTCGACCTGTTGGTGATCATCACGTTGTGCGTGGTGTCGGGTGGCGCGACCGCGGCGCTGCTGCCGGTCTTTTTTCTGCTGCCGATCTCGGTGGCATTCCAAGACCGCCCGGCATGGACGGCGATCATCGAAACGGTCACGGCGGTGGGCTATCTCGCGGTGTGGATCTTCTATTCCAAGCGCGACGACAAGGTCGGATTGCCAAACATGGTGTACACGCATTTCGGCTTTCTGCTCTGGCTGGCCGTGGCGGTGACCGCGCTGTGTTACGTGCTCGCCCGTCGGTCCGTGCGGGTGAAGGCGCTGCGCGAGATGCGGCGCCAATTGGTTTCGGAGGCAATGCAGTCCGACGAGCGGCACAACTGCGAGGTCGCCGAGCACCTGCATGACGGTCCGCTGGAGACGCTGCTGGCCGCGCGGCTTGAGCTGGACGAGGCACGCGAACGAAATCCCGATCCCGCACTCGACATGGTGTACGCCGCGTTGCAGGAAACCGCGACCGGGCTGCGCTCGACCGTCACGCAGCTGCACGCGCAGGTGCTGGCGCAGCTCGGCCTCACTCCAGCGGTGCGAGAACTGTTGCGGCAATTCGAATCCCGGACCGATCTGACCGTTGAGGCCGACCTCGAGGATGTCGGTAAACCGGAGTCACAGGCGCTGCTGTACCGGGCGGCGCGCGAGTTGCTGACGAACATCGGCAAGCACGCGAAGGCCACGACGGTCAGGGTTGGCTTGGCGCGCAAGGGCGACCGCATCGTGATGACGATCGACGACGATGGAACCGGCTTCGATCCCGCGATCGTGGCGCAGTACGTCGCCGACGGTCACATCGGGCTGGGCTCACTGCTGGTTCGGTTCGACGCGATGGGCGGCGCGATGGACATCGACTCGCGGCACGGCTACGGCACCACGGTGCGGGTCACATCGCCACTGGAGCCTGTCACCACCTCCGGCGAGCAGACATAGAAGTCCCGTTCCAAGAGACCCCACCGCGCTAACACCACTGCACCACCCGGTTTCGACCCTGCTGACGGTTCAAGGAAGGGGCAACCCCGGGCAGAGTTCGATGTAGCCGATGTCGGGGGACACCCAGTCGCTCCATTGCTGACGACTCATGTTGGCGTTCAGTTTGGCGCACAGCACCTCCGGTGATGCGTCCGCTGGCCAGAGTCTCACGATCTTGTCGGCGCTCGCGGAAGCCAGCAGATGTCCGTCGGGGCTAAACGCCACTCCGAACACTGCACCGTTGTGGCCGCCCAGCGTGGCGTCGATGACGCCGATCGCTTTTCCGGCTTCGGGATTCCACAGCCGCACCGACATGTCGACGCTCGCGGAGGCGAGAAGATGCCCATCCGGGCTGAACCTGACACTGGTCACCGCTCCGTTGTGACCGGTGAGCGGGTCGCCGACCGGCCGACGATTGACGGGGTCCCACAGCCGCACCGACATATCATTGCCAGCCGAGGCGAGGAGATGCCCGTCGGGGCTGAACGCCACACTCGTCACTGCTCCTTTGTGACGGGTGAGCGGGTCGCCGACCGGCCGGCGATTGACGGGGTTCCACAACCGCACGGTGCCATCGGCACCGGCTGACGCCAGCAGCTGCCCATCCCGGCTGAACGCCACACCGAGCACCGCGCCGGTGTGGCCTTTGAGCGGTTCGCCGATCGGCCGGCGATTGACGGGGTCCCACAACCGCACGGTGCCATCGGCACCGGCTGACGCCAGCAGCTGCCCGTCGGGGCTGAACGCGACACCGGTCACCGGACCGGTGTGGCCTTTGAGCGGTTCGCCGATCGGCTGGCCGGTGTCGGGGTCCCACAGCCGCACCGTGGTGTCACTGCCGCCAGATGCCAGCAGATGACCGACGGGGCTGAACGCCACACTGGTGATCGGGGCGGCGCCTCCGGTCAGTGGTTCGCCGATCGGCTGGCCGGTGTTGGGGTCCCACAACCGCACCGTGCCGGCCGCGCCGGCAGACGCGAGACGGTCTCCATCCCGGCTGAACGCCACATCGGTCACCGAACCGGTATGGCCGGCGAGCTGCTCGTGTGCGATCACTTTGGCGTCCCAGATCCGCAGGGTTGTGTCGGTGCTCGCCGTCGCGAGGTCGCGCCCGTCCGGACTGAACGCCACACCGTTCACCGCGCCGGTGTGGCCGCTTTGGGGCTCGCCGACTGGCTCGCCCGTGCTGGTGTTCCACAACCGCACCGTTTTGTCGGCGCCGGCCGAGGCCAGAAGATGCCCATCTGGGCTGAATGCCACCCCAAACACGGGGCCGGGACCGCCGGCCAGTGGCTGACCGATCGGCTGAGCTGTACCCGCGTCCCACAATCGAACCGTTCCATCGGCACCAGCCGCCGCCAGCAGGCGCCCATCCGGGCTGAACGCCACACCGTTCACCGGGCCGGGACCGCCGGCCAGTGGCTGACCGATCGGCTGAGCTGTACCCGCGTCCCACAATCGAACCGTTCCATCGGCACCAGCCGCCGCCAGCAGGCGCCCATCCGG
>DASQCE010000228.1:0-5987 GCA_035634855.1 Mycobacterium sp. | reverse complement strand
CACCGAAGCGGCGTTGCCGCTCCGGTCGGCCAACCCGCTCGACGGCGTCGACGACGACACCTTTGCCCGGCTCACCCGCCGCGCGCTCGGTCACTACGGCGACCTGTCCAAGCTCGTCGCCAGCCCGCTGACCGCGCTGCCCCTTATCGACGAGCGCCTGGCCGCCCGCGGCGCACCCGACCAGCCGCTGGAGCGGGCCAACGAACTCAAGGCGCTGCTGGCCGACCGCATCGCCCGGCTCAAGCCGCGCGATGGCGGCGACTTCGGCACCACCGAGCAGTGGCGCCATTACAACTCGCTGTACTTCCCGTACGTCGTCGGGGTGCGCGCCTACGCGCAGAACGCCACCGCATCCGGGTTGGATCCGGTCGCCCGCCAGGCCTGGCAGTGGTTCGTCACCGAGGTGCCGCAACGGTCGCTGCACAACTGGCAGAACGCGGCGGCCCGGCTGATCGCCGCGGATCTACGCGGCAATCTGATAGCCGCGCAAGATTAGAAGGACCGCTGACTCAGGTTTGATTGGTTAGCTTTCCCCCGGGGCTCGTTCCTCGAAACCATCGTCGCTGACCTGCGGTTGGCAGCAGCTGGCAGCGTCTGGTGTCGATCTGGCAGTGGCATCTGAGCAGTGTCAGTGCCATGACCGCAATCAACACCGGCCCAGTCCCGGAAACTCGGGACAATGCCGGCGCCGCTCCAGGCGACTCCCTGTTGCGCTTTGCGCTTCGCGCCGACGCCACCCTGTGCGCGGGCCTCGGGCTGCTCGTCGCGATGGCGGCCGACCCGCTGTCGCGCCTGTCCGGTCTCTCGTCCACGTCGGAGTGGATCGGCGGCGCCGCCCTGGTGATCTACGGCGCTGCGCTGTACATGGCCGCCGGGTTACCCGACGTCCGACGCGTCGGCGTCGGTGTGCTCGCCGGAAACGTCGCGTTCGCGGTCCTCGTCACCGTGGTGCTCGTCGCCGGGTGGCTGCCGCTGACCGAACTCGGCGTGGTCGCGACGGTCGCGTTCACCGTCGTCACACTCGCCTTCGCATACGCCCAATACCTCGGAGTGCGCCGTCTCGCGTGACTCCCTCATGACTGGTCCGGAGCCGCTGTCGTCAGAGGTTGCGGCGTCGGCTCCGGAACCGGTCGTCAACCATCGAGGAAAGGAAATCCATGTCCGCCATCACAATTGACCGCACAGGTACCCGCGACGGGTTGCTGCGCCTTGCGATGCGTGCCGACGCCGTCATCACCGGTCTCGCCGGCATGGCCGGCATCCCGCTGGCCGGTTGGCTGGCCGGGACGTCGGGCACCACGCTCACATTCGAGTACGGCATGGCCGCGTTCTTCATCGCGTACGGCGTGGTTGTGTTCGGGCTGGCCGCGCTGCCGTCGGTACGCCGGGCCGGCATGTGCGTCGTCATCGCCAACCTGCTCTACACGGTGGCCGCCCTCGTTCTTGTGCTCGCGGACGTCTTCCCGTTGACCGCCACCGGTGTGGTCCTCACATTGGCGTCCGGCGTCTACACCGCCGTATTCGCCGAGCTGCAATACCAGGGGTGGCGCCGCGCCAAGTAACTGCCGAGCCGGGCCCACGCGCAAGCTGGGGAACGCGAAAGTCCTCGACACGCCGGGTGTTTGGGGCTCTTGCGTCTGCTCGCGCCAGGCCCAGCTCGCGCTACAACTTCCGCAGCCGCAGCCGGTTGATGGAGTGGTCGGCGTCCTTGCGCAACACCAGCGTCGCACGCGGCCGCGTCGGCAGGATGTTCTCAATCAGGTTGGGCCGGTTGATGGAATGCCAGATGTCGCGGGCGGCGAACACCGCGGCGTCATCGGTCAGCGTGGCGTAGTGGTGGAAGTGCGAGGCGGGATCGGCGAACGCCGTCGTCCGCAGGCCGAGGAACCGATTGATGTACCACTGCTCGATGTCCTCGATGCGGGCGTCGACGTACACGGAGAAGTCGAACAGGTCCGACACCATCAGCGCCGGACCCGTCTGTAACACGTTGAGGCCCTCGAGGATCAGGATGTCGGGATGTTTGATGATCTGCTTTTCGCCAGGAACGATGTCGTAGAGCAGATGCGAGTAAACCGGTGCGCAGACCTTGTCGGCGCCCGACTTGACGGCCGTCACGAACCGCATCAGCGAGCGCCGGTCGTAGCTCTCCGGGAAACCTTTGCGGTGCATCAGGTTTCGACGGGTCAGCTCGGCGTTCGGGTACAGGAAGCCGTCGGTGGTGACCAAGTCGACCTGCGGGTGGTGCCCGAATCGCGCCAGAAGCGCCTGCAGCACACGGGCGGTGGTGGACTTGCCCACGGCGACGCTTCCTGCGACGCCGATGACGAACGGCACCGGCCGGTCCGGATTCTGCTGTGGCTCACCGAGGAACTCCGAGGTCGCGGCAAACAGCCGTTGGCGCGCCGCGACCTGAAGGTGGATCAACCGGGCGAGAGGCAGGTAGACCTCTTCGACCTCGAGCGGGTCGAGTTTCTCGCCGAGGCCGCGAAGCTCAAGCACCTCGTCTTCGGTCAGCTTCATCGGCGTCGACATGCGCAGCGCGCGCCATTGACTCCGGTCGAACTCCACGTAGGGGCTCGGCTCGCTCAGCCGCGGCATGGGGTCAGTCTTGCATTTACCGTTGAGGCCATGGACGCCGCCACCTTGATCCGCGAATATCTGCTGCTCGGTTTGCGCTTCGACAGGATCGAGGACGGCTACGTCGACTCCTTCACCGGAGACCCCGGCCTCCGTAAGCAGGTGCAGAACGAGCCCGCGCCCGATCCCGCCGACCTGGCCACAGGCGCCGAGCGGTTGGCCGCCGAGGTGCCGCTGGCCCACGGCCTCGATCCGGCCCGCGCCGACTACCTCACTGCCCACCTGCGGGCGCTGGCCTGTGCAGGCAGGAAGTTCGCGGGCCAGGACGTCGGCTTCGTCGACGAGGTGGCGGCCTATTTCGACGTGCACATCGCCAAGGGCGACCCGGAGCGCTACCGGCAGGCACACTTCGAGCTCGACAGCGCATTGGGCGGCAGCGGACCGCTCTCCGAGCGCATGCAGGCCTACCGCGCGGGCGAGGAGATCCCGCCCGATCGGCTCGAGGAGGCCATCCACGCGTTCTCCAGCGCACTGCGCGACCGGGTGCGCGCCGAATACCCGCTGCCCGACGCCGAGACCATCACCTATGAGGTGGTCACCGACAAGCCGTGGTCGGGGTTCAACTACTACCTCGGCGACTACCGCTCGACCGTCGCCGTCAACGCCGATCTCAAGCAGCAGATGTCCAACCTGCCCCGGCTCGTCTCGCACGAGTCCTATCCCGGCCACCACACCGAGCACTGCCGCAAGGAAGCCGGGCTCGTCGAGGGCAAGGGCCAGACCGAACAGACCATCTTCCTGGTCAACACGCCGCAATGCCTGATGGCCGAGGGGTTGGCGGACCTGGCGCTGCACGCCGCCATCGGGCCGAGTTGGGGCGGCTGGGCCCGCGAGATCTACGCGGACCTCGGGCTGCGGTTCGACGGCGAGCGCGCCGAGGCGGTATCCGAAGCGGTGGGGGCGCTGGCCGACGTTCGCCAGGACGCCGCGCTGATGCTGCACGACGAGCACCGCGACGTCGACGACGTGGTCGACTTCCTCAAGCGCTGGCTGCTGGTCAACGACGAGCGCGCCCGGCAGATGCTGCGCTTCTTGTCCTCCCCGCTGTGGCGCGCCTACACCAGCACTTATGTCGAGGGTTACCGGTTGCTGCGCGGCTGGCTGGAGGCCCGGCCCCACGGCGTCAGCCTCACCGAACGGTTCGCGCGGCTGCTGGACGAGCCGCTGATCCCGTCGTCGCTGCGGGACGTAGGCTGAACCGCATGACCGCTGACTCGACCGTCTCCACCGCCACCGCTCCCGGTGCCGAGTACGCCGATACCGCAAGCGCCGCCTACCGTTCGATCCTGCAGATCATCGAGTCCGTCGAGCCGCGCATCGCGGCGGCGACGCGCAAAGAGCTTGCCGACCAACGGGATTCACTCAAGCTGATCGCCAGCGAGAACTACGCGTCACCGGCGGCGTTGCTCACCATGGGCAGCTGGCTGTCCGACAAGTACGCGGAGGGCACCATCGGGCACCGGTTCTACGCCGGCTGCCAGAACGTCGACACCGTCGAGACCGTGGCCGCCGAGCACGCCCGCGAGCTGTTCGGCTCGCCCTACGCCTACGTGCAGCCGCACTCGGGCATCGACGCCAACCTCGTTGCGTACTGGGCCATCCTGGCCACCCGGGTCGAGGCGCCGGGCCTGGCCGAGGCGGGGGTCAAGAACGTCAACGACCTCTCCGAAGCGGACTGGGAAAAGCTGCGCGCCAAGCTGGGCAACCAGCGGCTGATGGGCATGTCGCTGGACGCGGGCGGGCACCTCACCCACGGCTTCCGGCCCAACATCTCCGGCAAGATGTTCCACCAGCGCAGCTACGGCACCGACCCGCAGACCGGCCTCCTCGACTACGACGCACTTGCCGAGGCCGCACGCGAGTTCAAGCCGCTGATCCTCGTCGGCGGATACTCGGCCTACCCGCGGCGGATCAACTTCGCCAAGCTGCGCGAGATCGCAGACGAGGTGGGAGCGACGCTGATGGTCGACATGGCGCACTTCGCCGGGCTCGTCGCCGGCAAGGTGTTCACCGGCGACGAGGACCCCGTGCCGCACGCTCATGTCACCACGACCACCACGCACAAGTCGCTGCGCGGGCCGCGCGGGGGACTGGTGCTGGCCACCTCCGAGTATTCCGACGCGGTCGACAAGGGCTGCCCAATGGTGTTGGGCGGGCCGCTGTCTCACATCATGGCGGCCAAGGCCGTCGCGCTGGCCGAGGCCCGCCAGCCCGCGTTCCAGGCGTACGCGCAGCGGGTCGCCGACAACGCCAAGGCGCTCGCCGAGGGCTTCCTCAAGCGCGACGCGCGGCTGGTCACCGGCGGCACCGACAACCACATCGTGCTGCTCGACGTCACGTCGTTCGGCCTGACCGGGCGCCAGGCCGAGTCGGCGCTGCTGGACTCCGGCGTCGTCACCAACCGCAACTCGATCCCTGCCGACCCCAACGGCGCCTGGTACACCAGCGGCATCCGGTTGGGCACGCCGGCGCTGACCACCCGCGGCTTCGGCGCCGAGGACTTCGACCGCGTCGCCGAGTTGATGGTCGACGTGTTGTCCAACACCCAGCCGGGGGAAGGCACCGCTGGGCCTTCTAAGGCCAAGTACAAGCTCGCCGACGGCACCGCCGACCGGGTGCATGCAGCGGCCTCCGAACTGCTGGCCGCCAACCCACTGTATCCGGGCCTCACGCTGTAGCCACCCGCAACGCCGGTATGTAATTTTACGATTCCCACAGAATTGGGTTACTGTAACCGCATGGCACAGAAACCTGTACCTAATGCGTTGATTCTCGAGCTCGAGCCGGTCGTGCAGCAGGAGCTGCGTCGCCACATCGACACCGAGCACCTGTGGTACGCCCATGACTACGTGCCGTTCGACCAGGGCGAGAATTTCGCCTTCCTCGGCGGCCGCGACTGGGACCCGTCGCAGGTCACGCTGCCCAAGACGGTCACCGACGCCCTTGAGATCCTGCTGATCACCAAGGACAACCTCGCCGGTTACCACCGGGAGTTCGTGTTCAGCTTCATCCTCGACGAGAAGTGGGGCCGCTGGATCGGCCGCTGGACCGCCGAGGAGCACCTGCACGCCATCGCGCTCCGCAACTACCTGGTGGTCACCCGCGAGATCGATCCGTCCGCCAACGAGGACGTGCGCGTCGAGCACGTGATGAAGGGTTACCGCGCCGATACCTACACGCCGATCGAACGCCTGGTGTTCATGGCGTTCTTCGAGCGCGAGCACGCGGTGTTCTGCCGCAACCTCGAAGCGCAGATCGCCGAGCCGGTGCTGAAGAACCTGATCGACCGCATCGCCCGCGACGAGGAACGCCACGAGGAGTTCTTCGCCAACCTCGTCACGCACTGC
>DASQCE010000227.1:0-12011 GCA_035634855.1 Mycobacterium sp. | reverse complement strand
GACGAGCTCACCGACGTCGCGGTCGGCCTTGTCCTTCGACCAGGCGTAACAGCCGATCAATTCGTAATTCGGATTCTTCGCGCTCGCCTCAACTGAACATTTTCCGACGTTACCTGTTGTCCACTGGACGACCCGATAAGGAGCGATGTTGTGCACTCGCTCAGCATAGGGTGCCTACGGGCCCGAAACCAACGCTGCCTTGCCCGTGCGCTGCTGGGCGCTGCGGTCGACCCATGTCAGGTCCACGACATCGCCGGGGTAGTGGCGGTCCAGCACGTAGGTCAGCGTGGTGGCCGAGTCCACCGACGTCCCGTCGAGCACGGTGATTATGTCGCCGATGGCTATGCCGGCCTGCTCGGCCGGACCGCCGCGCATGACGTCGCGCACGATGATTCCCGCTTCCCGGCGCGGCTGCGTTCCGACACCGACGCCGAGCAGCACCGGCTGTCCGATGTGCACGGTGGGAGATGGCGCGCCGGATCGGATCTGACCGGCGACGGCCATCGCGTCATTGATCGGTATCGCGAAACCCTTTCCGCCAGGGCCCATTTGGAAGGTCACCGTGGCCGCGGTGACAACGCCGATGACCTGCCCGGCGCTGTTCACCAACGGTCCGCCGGAGTCTCCAGGCCGTACGTCGGCGGCAACCTCGATCAGCCCGTTGACTTCTTCCGAGCTACCCGTCAACGAGTCCTCGGCGTTGACGGTCCGGTTGAGCGCGGTCACCGGGCCGGTCTCGTGGGTGAGGGGAGCGCCGACACCGCGGGCATTGCCGAGACCGACGGTCGACTCGCCGACCACGACCTGACCGGAGTCGCCGATGGGTGCCGTCGGCAGCCCGCCCGCGCCACGAAGCTGGAGCACTGCGATGTCGTGCGTGCGGTCATAGCCAACGAGGTCGGCCGGGTAGTCGCGCCCGCCGATGGTGCCTGTGACGGTGTTGGCGCCCGCGACGACGTGGTAGTTCGTCAGCACGACGCCGCCGGGATCGATGACGGTTCCGGTTCCGGTGCCGATCGCCTGCTGGTAGTCGATCTTGGTCGTGATCTGGACGACGGCCGGCTCGACCGCCGCAGCGGCCGCCGCTGTATCTGCCGGAGCCGCCACCGATGCCGCAGGCGTGACCAGCGCGAAGACCGCGGCGAGCGCGATCAGCAACGCGGGCAGCCGGCGGCCCAAGAGAGATATGCCCATGTGC
Source organism: Mycobacterium sp. (assembly GCA_035634855.1). Classification (GTDB taxonomy): domain Bacteria; phylum Actinomycetota; class Actinomycetes; order Mycobacteriales; family Mycobacteriaceae; genus Mycobacterium. The sequence goes on along the minus strand of DASQCE010000227.1, from coordinate 10,813 downwards.
CTATAGTGCCCGAACTGCGGGCTGCCGAATAATTGACGGCCTGCTGTCACCGGCGAGCGCCGTCCAGGACGAGGTCGACGATGCGCTCGCCCAGCTGCTCGTCGACCGGCTCGCCGGTGAGCAGGAGCCTGCCGTGCAACGGTGCGATAAGGGTTTCCAGAAGCAACCCGGCGTCGGTGTCCTGCCGCAGCTCACCGCGGGCGATGCCGCGCGCGACGACCGGACGCAACGCATTGATCCGGCCGGCCCAAAATGCCTGGCGGGCCTCGTGGTGATCGTCGGAAGTCAGTGACGCCACGTGTAGCGCGGCCAGCCCGGCCGGAGATGTCACGTAGGCGATCACCGCGCGCACCACCGCCACCAGGTCGCCGCGGACAGACCCGGTGTCCGGTGTCGGTATCTCCTCGGCGCTGCGGCTCAACATCGCCTCGACGAACAGCTTGTCCTTCGTCGCCCAACGCCGGTAAATCGTCGTCTCGTGAACCCCGGACCGCCGGGCGACGCCGGCGATGGTCGCTTCGCCGACACCGCTTTCGGCGAGCTCCTCGAATGCCGCGGCCAGCACGGTGCGGCGGACATGTTCGCCGCGGCGATGCGATACCGGCAGGCTCATCAGACGAGCCTATCGCAAGTGCACTTGCAATAAGTGGTTGGAGGGCGCATGATCTATCGCAAGTTGACTTGCGATAGGAGAACATCATGAATTCGTCTGCGCCGCGCCTCGATTGCACCGGCACCACACCGGCCGTCGGATATCACCACTTCCACGACGATCTGAGCCTGAATTTTCAGTGCAACCGATGGGTGCAGTGGATCGGTCCGTCCGCGCTGGCGGAGGTTACCGAACTGGCAGGTCGCTGCGACATCTACCCCGAATGGATCGACGGCTTCCTGGGGTTGGCCGACGCCGCGCGCGACAGGGGCCGCGAGCTGGCGTCGGCGTATTACGACCGTGCCGCGGAGTTCTTCATGCGCCCCGACGATCCGCGCCGCGAGGGCGCCAGGACCCGGTTCGTGCAGACGATGCGCGCGCTGTACGACGTCACCCCTGACTATGTGCCGTACGCCGGTTCGGCACTGCCGGCCTTTGATCTGCACCCCGTGGCGGAAACGGGGAGCACCATCGTCGTCTTCGGCGGGTTCGACAGCTATATCGAGGAATTCCTGCCGATGCTCGCCACGATGGTGGACGCGGGTCACCGGGTGGTCGCGTTCGAGGGGCCGGGTCAGGGCGGGGCGCTGGAGGGGCGCGGCTTGCCGATGATCCCCGAATGGGAGCGGCCGGTGTCCGCCGTGCTGGACCACTACGGCCTGACCGACGTGACGGCTGTCGGCGAATCCCTCGGCGGCGGGCTCGTCATTCGGGCGGCGGCCTTCGAGCCGCGGATCAGCCGGGTCGTCAGTATGGACATCCTCGACGACGAGTTCGAGGTGATCGCTCGGCAGATCGGAGGCGGCATCACACCCGTTCTGCGCGCTCTGCTGGCCGTGCGCGCCCGGGGCATTGTCAATGCCGTCGCCAGGCGCGCGATCGCGCGCAAACCCGTCGCCGCGTGGGGACTGCAGCAAGGCATGCACATCACCGGAACGGCGACGGCCTACGACTTCCTGCGGTCGACGACGAGGTTCCACACGCGGCGCATCTCGCAATTTGTCACCGCCGACGTTCTGTTGCTCGCCGGCGCCGACGACCATTACGTGCCGTTGAAGCAATTGGGACGGCAAGCGGCCAACCTGAAGCGCGCGCGCTCGGTCACCACCCGCACGTTCACCGCTGCCGAACAGGCCAGTAACCACTGTCAGGTCGGCAACATCGGCGCCGCCGTGCGCGTGATTCAGGCGTGGCTGGAAATCTCAACGAGCAGCCGGTTGGCCGAAAAGGCAGACTCGGCTGGGGAATTCGTGCGGTAATCCCCGGTCGACGGCGGATCGATGATCTGGACGCTAGCGCCGATCTAGACGCCATGGTTGTTGAGAGCGGCTCCTCGGGCCCGTCGACGGCCCCGGTGGCGATTTCGCCGATGGCTTCGCGAGAAGGATCCCGGCGCGACCCGCGATAGCAAGCCCGCAACGCCACTACCGCTTTTGCACCACCAACGTGGCCCGGTAATCCTCGAACGGGATCGGGTCGTCAGGCGTCTGCGGGTAAGGATCAAGGGACTGCAACTCGATGCTGTACGGCCCTACTGCCGCGACGTTGACCGTCTGACCTGGCGCGGGGTTGGTGTTGAACTCGACCCTCGTCGAACCGCTTCCGTCCGGCTGCACCGACAGGGCGATCCGAGCCTGTCCCGTCCAGAAGCATTCAACCTGGGTCGGGCAGCGGGAGTCCTCCAGGACGTCCGTGAACCGAAGTCGCAGTTTCTCGCCCCCAATCAGCCCTTCCTGACCACCCCTCAGGGTGAGCGGTTCATTCAGGCTGAACTCGGGCGCGTCGGCTCGCGCCGCTTCGTCTAGGTGGCAGCTCATCAGTGCCAATCCGAGTAGCACCACCAAAGGCCACGCCCACAGCTTGTTCATGGCTGTCAGCCGCGAAGACGCTAATCCTCGACGGCGACGCCGCTACGCAAGCGCCTGCGCCTCCGATTGCGCAGCCGACCGTCGACGGCCGGCTCCTCAACGGCGGTCGGCTCCGCCTCATCGGCCGTCGACTCCGGCTCCGCCGTTTCGGCGGTGATCTCGGCGGGCTTCTCCTCGGACACGGACTCCGAGCTGTCCTCGGTCTCGTCCTCCGCCGTCGTCGCATCTTCGGCCTCGGGCGCTTCATCGGCGGCCTCTTCGGCGGCCTTGCGGCGACCGCGGCGGCCCTGCTTGGCCTTCTTGGGCTTGAGCGGTTTGGGCGGAGGCGGCGGCAGCTCGGCCACAAAGGCGAGGTAGAACGCGAAGATGCCGAGCAGTGCGATCGCGGCGGCAGCACCATAGATGCCGAACAGCCACTGGCCCGCGCTGTCGACGCTGTACCAGATCTCGCTGATCGCGGTGCCGATGATCAACGCACCCGCGAGTACGTGCAGCGCGATCGACGATGTGCGCAGCGTCAAGGCCAGCTGCGGTGTGCCGAACTCAGGTCGGCGGGTGCGCAGCAGCGTGAACACCACCGGCAGCGCGGCGAGGCCGATCAGGGCGCCGGTGACAATGCGCAGCACCGTTCCGAGAGTGTGGGAGGTGTCGCCGAGCAGCTCGGGCCAGCGCGGTAATACGAAGAAGAAGTAGAGGACACCGGCGGCGATAGAGAACGACGCGTGCCAAACCACCGCAACGGTGCGGCCCATACCCCTCCTCAATACTCATTGGCCGGGGTGCGACCAGGCTGTCGGCCAGCTGGACGCACCCCGGACCGAGTGCGGAGGATGCGGGATTTGAACCCGCGAGGGCTGTTAACCCAACCCGCGTTCCAGGCGAGCGCCATAGGCCACTAGGCGAATCCTCCGCGGGCCATGGTAGCCGACCTGCCTGATGCGCCCGTCGAGTTGCTCGGCGGCCGGGTATTACACTCGCTACGGACCCCGCGCGGCGTCTATCCTGTGAACTCCCCCAGGGCCGGAAGGCAGCAAGGGTCAATGGGCTCTGGCGGGTGCGCGGGGTCCCCTCTTTCCGTGGATCTGACGTTGGTGGAAGGCGCGCGGTGTCGTTTCAGTCCCTTGGCCTTGACGAACTGCAGACACAGCACGAGCTGCAGACCCGCAACTACGCCGACCTGCAGGCCAAGGGTCTGAAGCTGGACCTCACCCGCGGCAAGCCGTCTCCTGCGCAGCTTGATCTGTCCAATGCGCTGCTCACCCTGCCCGGCGAAGATTTCCGCGACGGCGACGGAACCGACACCCGCAACTACGGCGGCCTGCATGGCCTGCCCGAGTTGCGCGCCATCTTCGGCGAGCTGCTCGGTATCCCCGTGCCCAACCTGCTCGCCGGCAACAACGCGAGCCTCGAGCTCATGCACGACGTCGTGGTGTTCTCGATGCTGCACGGGGGCGTGGATTCCGCGCGGCCCTGGATCGCCGAGCCCGCCGTCAAGTTCCTCTGCCCCTCACCCGGCTACGACCGGCACTTCGCGATCACCGAGACCCTCGGCATCGAGATGATCACCGTGCCGATGCGCGACGACGGCCCTGACGTCGACCTGATCGAGGAGCTCGTCGCGGCTGACCCGGCCATCAAGGGCATGTGGTGCGTGCCCGTGTATTCGAACCCCACCGGGGTCACATATTCGTGGGAGAGCGTGCGCCGGCTAGTGCAAATGCGAACGGCGGCAAACGATTTCCGGTTGATATGGGACAACGCCTACCCGGTGCACACGCTCACCCACGACTTCGTCCAGCAGGTCGACGTGCTGGGCCTGGCGGAGGCGGCGGGCAACCCGAATCGGCCACTTGTCTTCTCGTCGACGTCCAAGATCACGTTCGCAGGTGCCGGTGTCAGCTTCTTCGGCGGATCGCTGGGCAATATCGCCTGGTATCTGCAGTATGCGGGCAAGAAATCCATCGGCCCCGACAAGGTGAACCAGCTTCGGCACCTGCGGTTCTTCGGCGACGCCGACGGAGTGCGTCTGCAGATGCAGCGCCACCAGGCGCTGCTGGCACCGAAGTTCGGGCTAGTGCAGGAGATCCTCGAGGACCGGCTCGGCGAGTCGAAGGTCGCGTCGTGGACCGATCCCAAGGGTGGCTACTTCGTCAGCCTCGACGTGTTGCCGGGCACCGCCAAGCGCACGGTCGCGCTGGCCAAGGATGCAGGCATCGCCGTCACCGAGGCGGGCTCGGCATTCCCGTACCGAAAAGACCCGGAGGACAAGAACATCCGGATCGCGCCGTCGTTCCCCGGGCTCCCAGAGCTGCGGGACGCGATCGACGGCCTGGCCACCTGTGCGCTGCTGTCGGCGACCGAGTCCCTGCTCAAGGACTGAGGTGTTCACTCGTCGGCCTGCGTCGGTAGCCTGCTGAGCGTGGCGCTCTACCGCAAGTACCGACCGGCAACCTTCGCCGACGTGGTTGGCCAGGAGCACGTCACCGAACCGCTCTCCACTGCGCTGGCCGCAGGCCGCATCAACCACGCCTACCTGTTCTCGGGGCCGCGGGGCTGCGGGAAGACGTCGTCGGCGCGCATCCTCGCTCGGTCGCTGAACTGCGAGCAGGGGCCGACGCCCACACCGTGCGGCGTGTGCGACTCCTGCGTGGCGCTGGCCCCCAACGGTCCGGGCAGCGTCGACGTCGTCGAACTCGACGCGGCCAGCCACGGCGGTGTGGACGACACCCGCGAGCTACGGGACCGGGCGTTCTACGCGCCTGCGCAATCGAGTTACCGCATCTTCATCATCGACGAGGCGCACATGGTCACGACCGCGGGCTTCAATGCGCTGCTGAAGATCGTCGAGGAGCCGCCGGAGCACCTGATCTTCGTGTTCGCGACGACGGAGCCGGAGAAGGTGCTGCCGACCATCCGGTCGCGCACGCATCACTACCCGTTCCGACTGCTGGCGCCGCGGACCATGCGGTCGCTGCTTGAGCGCATCTGTGCATCAGAGGACGTGGCGGTCGACGATGCGGTGTACCCGTTGGTTATTCGGGCCGGGGGCGGGTCGCCACGCGACACGCTCTCGGTGCTGGATCAGCTGCTGGCCGGTGCAGAAGGAAACCGGGTGGAGTACCAGCGGGCGTTGTCGCTACTTGGGGCGACGGACGTCGCGCTGATCGACGTCGCAGTGGACGCGCTGGCCGCGGGGGATGCCGCGGCACTCTTCGGCGCGGTCGAGGCGGTGATCGACGCCGGGCACGACCCGCGACGGTTCGCCACCGACCTGCTGGAGCGCTTCCGCGATCTGATCGTGCTGCAGTCGGTGCCCGACGCGACCGCTCGCGGGGTGGTCGACGGTCCCGAGGACGTGTTGGAGCGGATGCGCGACCAATCCACTCGGATCGGCACCGCGACACTGACCCGGTACGCCGAGGTGGTGCACGCCGGGCTGGGGGAGATGCGCGGCGCCACCGCGCCGCGGCTATTGCTCGAGGTGGTATGCGCGCGGCTGCTGCTGCCGTCGGCCAGCGACACCGAATCGGCGTTGCTGCAGCGCGTCGAACGCATCGAGACGCGGCTGGACATATCCATACCGGCGGGCGAGACCGCAGCGGCCCAGCCGCCCGCGTCGCCGAAGCAATACGCCCGCAGGAGCAAGGCGGAAGAGGCTCCCGAACCCCCGCCTGCACCCAAAGCCGAGCCCGAACCGGCGCCTACGCCCGAGCCGCCGCCGTCACCTCCGCCAATGCGGCCGCCGTCCGATCCCGTGGTCGAAGCCCCGGCCCCGACGGGGCTTTCGGTGGGACGCGAACTCAATGCAGCCGCGGTGCGCAGCATGTGGACCACCGTGCGCGATAAGGTCCGTCAGCGCAGCCGCACAACCGAGGTGATGCTGGCGGGCGCGATCGTTCGCGCCGTCGAGGGCGACACGTTGGTGCTCAGCCATGAGTCGGCGCCGCTGGCCAAACGACTTGTGGAGCAACGCAATTCCGATGTCATCCGCGAGGCGCTCAAGGACGCGCTCGGCGTGGACTGGAAGATCCGGTGCGAGGCGGGCCCCGCGGCACCGGAGGCTGCACCCGAACCGGAGAGCGTAACCCCGTCGCGGCCGCAGCGCGACGACGACGAGGAAGACATGCTGGCCGAGGCCGGCAACGACACCTCGGAGGTTCAGCGCCGCGACCCGGAGGAAGCAGCGTTGGAGCTACTGCAGAACGAGCTCGGCGCCCGTCGCATCGACGGCGGCTGAGCGACCGGGCGCCGACGTCGAAACCGCGGTCCTCCAGACGCCCGAAGGCTCAGGCTGCGTTCTTCTTCGTTCGCAGCACCAGCGCCGGAAGCACGAGTGTCGCCAGCGCGGTGACGAGCCAGACCACCACGGTCGCGGCGATCCAGGACCCGATGCCGCGGATGCTCAGCCCGTTGCTGAGTAGGGAGGCCAGGATCAGTGCGGCAACGGTAGAGACCAGACCGATACCGCCCAGGAAGGCCGACGCGTATCGGCTCGCCATCTTGAGGAAGAACGGTGACAGGATCGCTTGCGCGACAGTGAAGATCACCACCGCGGTGATGAAGCCGAACGGCGATACGGAGACGCCGGGTATGAGCCAAGCCGCGACGAGCAAGCCGATCGCCGAGGACCCGAGGAAGACTGCGACGCGAAGCAGGAAGCGGATCACACCGCAGACTCTACGGCGTCCACCACGGCCGCAGCGGCAGGCTGCCGTCACCGCCGTGCGAGTCCAGCTTGACCGCCAGAACCTGATGCAGCTGAACGACATTCGTCTCGAAACCCAGTCGCGACCCGGCCATGTAGAGACCCCACACCTTCGCGGTGGGCAGTCCGACCTCTTCGACCGCCTCGTCCCAGTGCTCGACGAGATTGCGGCACCAGTCGCGCAGCGTCAACGCATAGTGGTGTCTGAGGTTCTCTTCGTGTACCACCTCGAGACCGATGTCCTGCGCCTCAGTGATGATGCGGCCAGAGCCCGTGAGCTCCCCGTCGGGGAAGACGTAGCGGTCAATAAACCCTCCAGCAGCCGCCCCCGTTCTGTTGTCCGGGCGGGTGATGCAGTGGTTGAGCAGCAGAGCGCCGGTGCGCATCTTGGACTTCAGAAAGCGGAAGTACGACGGATAGTTATGCACGCCAATGTGTTCCGTCAGCCCGATCGATGACACCGCGTCGAAGCCCGACTCGCGCACGTCGCGGTAGTCGCCGTGGCGGACCTCGGCGAGATCGGACAGCCGCTGCTCGGCGATCGCATTCTGCGCCCATGCGGCCTGTTCCCTCGACAGCGTGACGCCGATGGCCTTCACGCCGTGGCGGGCCGCGTAGCGCACCATGCCACCCCAGCCGCAGCCGACGTCGAGCAGCCGGTCACCCGGCTTCAGCCGTAGCTTCTCGAACACCAGCCTGTACTTGTTCTCCTGCGCCTCTTCCAGCGTCGTGTCGGGACGCGGGTAGCAGGCACAGGTGTACGTCATCGACGGGCCAAGCACCCACTCGTAGAACGTGTTTGACACGTCGTAGTGGTGATGGATTGCCCCGGCGTCACGGATTCGGGTGTGCCGCAGCCCTTCTGCGATCCGACGCCAGCGGGGCAGCACCTCCTGCGGCGGCGGCGCGATCGGCTTGAGATGCTCGAAGCCGATCGAGCGGATGATGTTGGCCATCACCCGCGCCGGCGGACGCTTGAAGTCCATCTTGGCGGCCATCGCCCTGAGTAGCTCGTAGGGATCGCCGGGGTGCACACCGTGCGGCTCAAGGTCACCCGATACGTAGGCACGGGCAAAACCGAGGTCGCCTGGCGCGGTGGCCAGGTAGGTGGTGCCGCGCGGGGTCTTCAGATCCAGACCGAGCTCGGCGTCCTCGGGTCCGGCCGTGCTGCCGTCGTACGCGGTGAACTTCAGCGGCAGCTGACCCGCCGCGAAGATCTCAAGGATCTCGGCGAGCGTGAGCCTCCTGGCCGGCGCGTGTGTCTGATCTTTGAATGTCGTCATCGCAGTCCTCCGCTCTTCGCGCAAGCGCTCATCTCAATCCTCCGCTCTTCGCGCAAGCGCTCATCGCCTTTGCACCGCTTTTGCATATAGGTCTAGCAGCCGTGATTCCGGGTCGTAGGTCTTCTTTACGGTCTTGTAGGCCTCCCCGCCGTAGAGTTCGTCAAACTCATCGTGGGAGTAAAAAGCGTCCGAGTACAGCGATTTGTGCCCGTCGAGCTCGCTAACCTCGCGTTCGATCATCCTGTTGGTATACCCATCTGTCGGGCCGACCGGTACAGACGACCAGAAGCCGATGTTGACGTACGTGTGGTGCGGCCGGATCGGGTACAGCGGCCAGGCCCCCGATTCATCGCTGTCGTCCCGCAGCCGGAGCGGACACAGCCATATCGGCTCGATCGGGACGTTCGCCAGGAACCAGCCAAGGAACTCCGCGGTCCGCTCGATGGGTACCTCGATGTCCTGCACGACGCGCTCGCGGGGCGGGCGGCCGTTTCGCTTCTCGATGCGGTCGGCGATGTTGAACCGCTGATCGTAGGCGATCAGCTTCCAGTAAACGCTGCTGCGCCGGTAGCGCCGCGGCCAGAACCGGCGGATCCGCGGGTTCTGCGCGCCGAACGCCCGCGAGCACCAGAACCAGTCGGTGTCCCACCGCCACAGGTAGTCGTGAATGGTCAACCGGTCATGCTTCTCGCCGCCCGGGTGCTGGATGGAGCGGTAGTAGATCTGCTGGCCGGTGTAGTCGCTGACGGGTCCGGGAGTGCCGGTCTGGAAACCCAGCGTCAGGTAGCTCTCTTCCGCGCTGAACACGACACCGTCGAGGTAATCGACAGGGGTGCCGTCGTGGCCACCGGTCTCGATAACCCGGTCCATGGCCGAGACCAGGTCCTCTAACGCGTGGAACCTCAAGTGCCGCAGCGCGACAAACGGCTTGACCGACTCCAGCTCGATCTTCAGCCGGACCGAATAGCCCAATGTCCCATAGGAATTCGGGAAGGCATGGAATAGGTCCGAGCACAGGTCGCGTCTTGCCGTGACCACGTCGCCGGTGCCGGTCAGGATGTCCATCTCCAGTACGGACTCGTGCGGCAGGCCGTTGCGGAACGACGCCGACTCGATGCCCAGTCCCGTGACCGCTCCGCCCAACGTGATGGTCTTCAGCTGAGGCACCACCATCGGCGAAAGACCGTACGGCAAGGTGGCCGCCACGAGGTCCTCGTAGGTGCACATGCCTGCCACGTCGGCGGTGCGCGCATCGGGATCGACGGCGATGACGCCCGTAAGGCCCGAAATATCCAGACCCTTGCTTTTCGTCTTGGCCCGCGCCCGGAACAGATTCGACGTGGGTTTGGCGAGCCGCACCGTGGCGTTCGGCGGAATCGCCCGGTAGCTGGTGAGAAGCCGCTGCACGCCCGCGGCGTGAGCAGCCTGTGCGTCGCTCCCCTCAACAGACACGGATATACGCTAGTCCGCGGTCGCAGCCGATGCGACCGCACCGACACCAACCTTTCTAGGAGGTTATCTAAATGGGACAGGTCAGCGCGTCCAGCACCGTCTTGATTGACGCCTCACCGGAGGTTGTGTTGGCGGCGGTGGCGGATTACCAGACCGTGCGCCCAAAGATTCTGTCCTCGCACTACCGCGACTACCAGGTGCTCGAGGGCGGCCAAGGTGCCGGCACCGTGGCCACCTGGAAACTGCAGGCGACGAAGTCGCGGGTGCGCGACGTCAAGGCCAGCGTCGACGTGGCGGGCCACACCGTCATCGAAAAGGATGCGAACTCGTCGATGATCACCAACTGGACGGTCACTCCGGCCGGCCCTGGATCGTCGGTCACGGTGAAGACGTCGTGGCAGGGCGCAGGTGGTATCGGCGGTTTCTTCGAGAAGACGTTCGCGCCGTTGGGATTGCGCAAGATCCAGGCCGAGGTGCTGGACAACCTCAAGAAGCAGGTCGAGGGCCGGTAAGCCCCGACGTCCAAGAGCGAGAAGGCCTAGCCGGTCCGCGGAGGCTGAGTGCCCAGGAAGCCCGCGATCCCGCGGACGACGGCGTCGGCGTACTTCTGCCTGCCCTCGGGCGTCTTCATCAGCCCCGAGTCGACGGGGTTCTTCATGTTGCCCAGTTCCACCAGGATCGACGGGAACTGCGCGAGGTTCAGCCCGGCCAAGTCGGCCCGCGGGTAGAGGCCGTTGGAGCCGATGTAGGTGGAGGGCGGAATGCCAGAGCCGGCCAGCTGGTCACGCATGATCTGCGCGAACTGAACCGCTGGGCCCGATTGCGCCTGGTTGAGCGGTGGCGACGAATAGTT
>DASQCE010000226.1:0-4656 GCA_035634855.1 Mycobacterium sp. | reverse complement strand
CGTGCGGCCTCCTGCTGGCCGTCGGCCTGATCGCAATGAACTTTCCGGTCTTCCTCGACGCCTACGACCAATGGGGATTCCAGATCAAGTGCGGGACGGGGTACGCCTCCGATCTGTCCCAGGCGGCGGCCGCCGCCGGCGACCACAACTACGTCGACAAATGCGAGACGGCATTGCTCGTGCGCCGTATGTGGACCATTCCGCTCATCGCTGTCAGCGGGCTGGTCGTGCTCGCGGTGACCGTGGCGTCTGCGATAACGTCGGCCCGCGAATCTCTCGTGCCACATCGCGATACGGCCTGACGTAGCATCACCTGGCGTGAGCCCGCCGGACGGCCCCGCGCTGCAGCGGCGGCTCGGCACATTCGACGCCGTGACCATCGGGCTGGGCTCGATGGTGGGCGCAGGCATCTTCGTTGCGCTGGGCCCGGCAGCAGCCGCCGCAGGCTCGGGTCTGCTCATCGGGCTCGCCGTCGCAGCGGTGGTCGCCTATTGCAACGCGACATCGTCGGCTCGGCTGGCCGCGCTGTATCCGCAGTCCGGCGGCACTTACGTCTACGGGCGCGAGCGACTCGGTGAGTTCTGGGGCTATGCCGCCGGGTGGAGCTTCGTCGTCGGCAAGACGGCGTCGTGTGCGGCGATGGCGCTCACGGTCGGCTACTACGTGTGGCCGGACGGGGCGCACGCGGTGGCAGTCGCCGCCGTGGTCGCGCTGACCGCGGTGAACTACGCCGGTATCCAGAAGTCCGCGATGCTGACGCGGATCATCGTCGCGCTGGTGCTCGCGATGCTAGCGGCGGTGGTGGTAGTCCTCCTCGGCTTCGGTGACGTGGATGTCTCTCGGCTGGCGTTCGGCGACGACGTCAGCGTCCGCGGCGTGTTGCAGGCCGCGGGTTTGCTGTTCTTCGCGTTCGCGGGTTACGCCCGGATCGCGACGCTGGGCGAAGAGGTACGCGATCCTGCGCGGACGATTCCGCGCGCCATCCCGATCGCGCTCGGTATCGCGCTGCTGGTCTATGCGGTGGTCGCGATCGCCGTACTGAGCGAATTGGGCAGCGCCGCATTGGCTTCGGCGAGCGCCCCGTTGGCGGATGCAGTGCGCGCGGCCGGCTTCCCCGCAATCGAGCCCATGGTCCGGGTGGGCGCCGCTGTGGCCGCATTAGGCTCGCTGTTGGCCTTGATACTCGGCGTTTCCCGAACCACGTTGGCGATGGCCAGGTACCGGCATCTGCCGCATGCGTTGGCCGGCGTGCATCCGCGGTTCAAGACCCCGCATCGCGCCGACGTGGTGGTTGGGATCGTCGTCGCCGCCGTGGCCGCGGTGGTAGATGTGCGCGGGGCGATCGGCTTCTCATCGTTCGCGGTGCTGCTGTACTACGCGATCGCCAACGCGTCGGCATGGACGCTGGAGCCGGAAGGCCGGCGACATCAAGCACTGGGCCGCAAGGTAATTCCGGCGATTGGCCTCGCTGGCTGCCTGTTGCTGGCGTTTCTGCTACCCGTCTCGTCGGTCGCCGTAGGTGCCGCAGTGGTGGCAATCGGCGCCGCCGCGTACTGGATTCGCCGCCGGAATGCATAAATCAGGTACTCGTCTACTTGCTACGCGGGCTGTCCCTTGGCAGAGACTCGTGATATCGGCCGACAGGAAAGGTCGGCCGCCGCTGAGGAGCAGTGATGACTACCGCCTACCCCCTCGATGCGACCACCGCCTTGCCACGGGTCCGGCGGCCGTCAACTTCGTTCGAGCCGAGAATCGCAGAAAGTTCGCAGAGCATCAAAACTCTGGCGAAGATCTTCGTACTGAGCACTTCCGCCGTTGTGTTGGTAGCAGCGCTTCTCATGATTCAGATTGATAACCCGCCGACGAATGAGCGCGGGTGCATCCTGTCCGCGAATTTGCACAATTCACTCGTGCGTCCGGGTGGTTCACCGTTGGCCGTTGAGCGGGATTGGCACAACCACGGTCTGTCTATCCTGAGAGAACCGGCAGACACAGGCTGTACAGCTAATCGGTAACGAGTCCGCGAAGATTCACACAAACTGACGTCGGAGCAAAGCAAGTAGTCCATTACTCTAACGTGCGCCTATGTCAAGGAGCACCATAAATGCGTGCCCCGAGTGTTCTGTAGCTATTCCGGCCGCCACGCCGTCCAGGTACTGGCTCAATGCGACCCCCGCGGCGCTGAAGGTTACCCGGCTCACGCAGGAGCGAGCGGATGGGCGTAAACGACAACGAAGTTTTCTGGGAGGATCTTCTCTCTCATATCCGGCAGCAGGTGCTGATACCCGTTGTTGGGCCTGACCTGACGGTGGTCAACGTCGGCGATGCTGAACAGACGCTCACGACAATCGTTGGTCAACGCTTGGCAGAGCGTTACCAGTTGACTGTCCCGCCCGGGGCAACGACGGGTGATGCGGTGGCGGCGTTCCTCCAAGAGCGCGGCCCGGATGAGCTCGAGCGGTTGTATCGCGTCATAAACGACATCATCACGGACCTCGATCCGGCCCCCGGCGATTCGCTCCGTGACCTCGCCACGATTAACGACTTGCGGCTCTTCGTGAGCACAACGCCCGACCGACTGCTCACCAAGGCCGTGAACGAAGTCCGCTTCAAAGGCAGTCCGCGGACGCGTGAGCTCTCCTTTTCCCCGAATCAGTCGACTAGTGAGCAGTCGCAGAACGCCGAACCGGCCGAGAAGACCGACACTGTCATTCTCAATCTGTTCGGTCAGGCCGCCTCGACACCTCAGTACGCCATCCACGATGAGGACCGGCTGGAGTGGCTACACGCGCTGCTGACCGATGCGGCAAGTCTTCCCGAGTGGCTGGCATCTCCGCTGAAGCATCAGCCGATGCTGTTCATCGGCTGCGAGATTCCGGACTGGCTCGGGCGGTTTCTACTGCGGATGTCCAGCCAATCCCGGCTATCTCTGGAACGCGATCAGCAGTTCTTCTTCGTTGGTAATTCGATGTCGCGCGAACCAACGCTGTCGAATTTCTTCGCAACGTACTGCCGCAAGACGCTGGTCCAGCAACTGGACATGGAACCGACCGCGTTTGTGTCGGAATTGCATGCGCGCTGGGAGAAGATGAATGCCGCTAGGCCACGTCCGGCCGTCCCCACCCTGGGTGCAGGCGCGGGGGCGGGCCTTGCAAGTCGTCTCGCTGCGGACGCTCCGTCCATTTTCATCAGCTATATGCATGAGGACGTCGACGCCGCCCGGCGGCTGTGTGAAGCGGTCACCGGCCTTGGCGGAGACGTGTGGTTCGACGAGCGACAGATAGCCCCGGGCGATGCGTGGGAGCAGGAGGTTCTGACCCGTATTCGGAGCAGTGTTCGCCTTTTCGTTCCGGTCATCTCCGCGAACACGGAGGCTGAGGACGAAGGCTACGTTTTCCGAGAGTGGGTTGAAGCAGCGAACCGATCGCTTTCCATCATGGGTCGGCGCTTTATCGTGCCCGTTGTCATCGACAGCGACTACGGCGGTGACACGAGTCGGTACCGACGAATTCCAGAAGCTTTCGGACACTTGCACTTTGGTCGCGCGCCAGGCGGCGAGCCAGATGCCGGGTTGCTCGACGTGCTGACTACTGAAATCCGTGCGATGCGCCGCACCAATGCGGCCTGACCGACGCACCGCCAGCCATGCAGCTCGATAAAGACAACCCATGGCCGGGATTGGAATCCTTCGAAGAAGACGCGCACGCGTTCTTCTTCGGCCGCGACCGTGAAATCAAGTTGCTGCGAGACCATGTGCTCGACAGCCAAGTCACCGTCTTGTACGGCCGCTCGGGTCTCGGCAAGACTTCACTGCTACAAGCAGGTCTGTTTCCGTCGCTTCGCGAGCGCCACCTTTTGCCGATCTACGTTCGCTTCGACCTTAAGCCGGGTGCGGCACCGCTCACCCAACAGCTGCACCATGCTGTCCGCGACTCGATCATGGCGGATGTATCCGATCCGATGCTGCCCTTGGACGCGGAATCACTCTGGGAGTACCTGCATCGCAACGACTTCGAACTGTGGAGCGGGCGGAACTATCCGCTGATTCCGGTGATCGTTCTCGACCAGTTCGAGGAGCTGTTCACCCTCGGCGAGCGGGTTCCTGATCTGGTGGACGCGTTCAGGAACGAGCTCGGTGACCTGGCGGAGAACCGAATTCCCGCCGATCTGGCCACCCGAATCGACAGCGACGAAGATGTGGCACGACGCTTCAACTTGCGGTCGCGCAACTACAAATTGTTGATCAGTATGCGCGAGGACTTCCTTCCCGATCTCGAAGGATGGTGCCGGCTCATTCCCTCGCTGGCGCGCTCACGGGTGCGACTCCTTCACTTGCGCACGAACGACGCACTCGACGCGGTACATGAACCAGCCGCACACATGATGACGCCTGATTTGGCACGACGAGTAGTCGGCATCATCGCCGGCGAGAACCTCGCCCAAGGTCGTGCTCCCGCAGCGCCGGAGCTGGTCTTCTCCGACGAGCAGAATCCCGCATCCGACGTCGAACCTGCGCTTCTCAGCCTCTTCTGCCGGGAGCTCAACGAGGAACGAAAGAGGCGCGGGCTGGCGCGATTCGACGAGCAACTGATCGACGAGGCCAGCCGTGACACGCTGTCCAACTACTACTCGTCTTGTGTGAAGGATCTGCCAGAC
>DASQCE010000225.1:0-11527 GCA_035634855.1 Mycobacterium sp. | reverse complement strand
TACATCACACTTCAGCTAGACACGGCCGGCTTCCAGCGCTTCATCCAGTGGGTCTCCGGCCATTCCTCGTTGGCGGCCATCAGCTCGTACATCGTTGCGCCGTCGATGGATTCGCGGATGATGTCGGCGTGCCCGGCGTGCCGCGAGAGCTCCTCGATGAGGTGCAGCGCGACCCAGCGCACCGACCAGTGGTCGATGTCCTGCGGGAACCACGGCACGTCGTGCGGCACGGGGACCGGCGTGTCGAGATCGGCGTCGGCGATGACCCGCAGGGTCTCTTCGTTCTGCTTCCTCAGCTCGTCGAGCAGTTGTGCGACGGTTTCATCGTCACGCATCACGTACTGGTCCGCGTACTCCGCCATGATCTGCTCAATCGGGCGGTCGTCCCGAGGAGGGGAGTCCGGTGCGGACGCGGCCCGTTGCGCCCAGCTCTTCTGAACGCCTGCGGCGTGCTTTATGAGTCCGCCGATCGACAGCGCGCTGACCGACGGCTTGGAGCGGGCCTGCTCGTCGGCCAGGCCGTAGGCCGCCGCGAAGAACGCGTTCTGGTTGAACCGCAAGAACTCGAGCAACGTCTGGCGCTCGTCGGAGGCGGGCGGGGGCATTCCTGGCATTGCTACTTTCCCTCTCTTTCGGTGTGTGCGTAAAGATCGCGGATGCAAGCGATTTCGGCGCCGTGGTGGATGACCTCCCGGTTGATGTGCAGAATAAGTTCCGACATCGCGTGGTCCGCCCACGGGCCTTCGTTGGGCCCGATGGGCCGCTTCAGAGCCTCCGTGTCTAGTCCGCGTACGGCGGTGATCCAGTTCGCGTATGCGCCGTCGAGCTGTTGCAGCGCCGTCTTGGCGTCGGTGGCGTAGTTCCAGGACTGGTAGTCGGCCGGCGGGCCGCCGAAGTGGAAGTGGTTGCGCATCGCGAGCACGCCGACGATGACGTGCGCGAGCCGCCACGCGATGGTCGTGAACGGCGCCGGCTGCGGCTGCGGGAACATGAAGTCGATTGCGCCGTCGGGATGAACGGTCCAGCAGTCCGGCACCGGCTGCCAGAAGTACTCCTCGTCGGTCAGTCCCTCCAGCCGCGGTCGCAGCTGGTTTGTCCAGTGGTAGTCGAGTTGGTCGGCCAGTTGGGTGGTCAAGTCGCTCATAGGTTCAGCTTGGCAGGTATAGAGGACAGATTCTGTCCTATGACTGTGCCAAGGTTGTTTCATGTCCGAGACGACGAGCCGGGTGCTGCAGCTCCTCGGGTTGCTGCAGTCGCGCCGGGTGTGGACGGGTGAGGAGCTGGCGGAGCGGCTGGCCGTCACGACGCGCAGCGTGCGCCGCGATGTGGAACGACTGCGCGACCTCGGCTACCCGGTACACGCCAGCAAGGGCCATGGCGGCGGGTATCAGCTGGGCGCGGGCGCGGCGTTGCCGCCGTTGCTGCTCGACCCCGACGAGGCGGTCGCCATGGCGGTGTGCCTGCGGCTTGCCGCGGGCGGCAGCGTCGCAGGCGTCGGCGAATCCGCGCTGCGTGCACTGAGCAAGCTCGACCAGGTGATGCCGGCGCGGCTGCGGTCGCAGGTGGCCGCCGTGCACGACGCGACGGTGACGCTGCCGTCGAACTATTCGGACTCACCCGTCGAACCCGAGGTGCTGATGACGCTGGCGCGGGCCTGTCGCGACCGCGAGCACATCACGGCCGGCTACGTCGACCGGGCAGGCAGCGTCACCGAGCGGCGGCTGGAGCCCTATCAGCTGGTTACCACCGGCCGGCGCTGGTATCTGCTGGCCTACGACCGTGATCGCCAGGACTGGCGAAGCCTGCGGCTGGACCGGATGGCCGATGTGCGGGCGCTCGGCAGCACCTTCACACCGCGGCAGGCGCCGGATGCGGCCGCCTATGTGCGGCACTCGATCAGCGCGTCGCCCTACCGCTACGTCGCACGGGTTCGGTATGAAGCGCCCGAACACGTTGTGGCCCAATACTTTTCCCCTGCGTCGGTCACTATCGAGGCCGACGGTCCCGACGCGTGCATCGTGACTGCCGGAGCCGACGATCCCGAGCGCATGGTGTTCTATCTCGCGCTGCCGGGGTGCGAATTCGAGGTGCTGGAGCCGCCCGAAGTGGTTCGGGCGGTGGGCTCGCTCGCCGAGCGGCTGGGCCGGGCGGCGGGTTAGGCCGTGATCCCGAGGCGGTCGGTGAGGAACAGGAACGCTGCGGCGAAATCGTTGTCGGCGGTGTTGCTACGGACCTGGTTCCAGTTCACCTGCTCGCGGACGGCGCGCACGCCCGGGAGCAGGGCCGCGAAATCGCAGTGATGCTCGTTTATCGACGACAGCTTCTCGGTCACCACTTGCGTCGGCGGCAGCACCGGCATCGCGATCGCGAGCACCTCGACCACCTCGGCGCCGCGGATCGTCGCCGTGTTGACCGGCACGCCGTTGAGACGGTGCAGCACGTCCACCACGACCTCTCCTGCGCAGGCTTTGAACAGCCAGTCCTCCGGCGGGCGGTCGATCCGGAAGCCGGCCTCCTCGAGTGTCTTGGCCGCAGTGTCGGCGTCATCCTCGGCGACCACGAAGTCGACGTCGTGCACTGGTTCCGGGCCGCCGTGCACCCAGATGGCGTAGCTGCCTGCCAGGGCGAACTCGGGCCCTTGCGCCTTGAGGGCCGACGCGGCGCGCTTGAGGGCGTCGCGCAGCTCATCGTTTCGGGCAGGGACATCGGAAACGGTCATCGTGGGTAAGTAGTACCCATGCAGATCCGGATGGCCACCTTCAACATTCTGCACGGACGCAGTGTTCACGACGGCAGCGTCGAGCTAGACCGGCTGGCCGACTCCATCAAGCAGCTCGACGTCGACATCCTCGCGCTGCAGGAGGTCGATCTTGATCAGCCGCGCTCGGGCAAGGCGGACCTGACCGCGGTCGCCGCCGAGGCGATGGGTGCGGTCAGCCACCGGTTCGTTGCGGCGATCAACGGCACCCCTGGGGCGACCTGGATGGCCGCCACCGGTCGGGAGCAGCCCGGTACCGCCGCTTATGGCATTGCGCTGCTGTCGCGATACCTCGCCGAGAGCTGGCAAGTCGTGCACTTGCCACGCATTCCGGTGCGGTTCCCGATGTATCTGCCCGGTCCGCGTCGGGTACAAGTCGTCCACGAGGAGCCGCGGGCGGCGATGATCGCGAGGATTGACACGCCGCTCGGCCCCCTGACCGTCGCGAATACCCACCTGTCGTTCGTGCCCGGCTGGAACCGGATGCAGCTGCGGAGGCTGATCCGCGACCTGCGCGGCTTTCCCGGCCCCAGGGTGCTGATGGGTGATCTGAACATGACCCCGCCGACGCCAGGCCGCTGGACGCGAATGCGGTCGCTCGGCGAGGCGCCGACGTTCCCGGCCGACGAGCCCTGCCACCAGCTCGACCACATCCTCACCGACGACCGCACATTGCGGGTCGACGGATGCTCGGCGCCACGGTTGCCGGTCTCGGACCATCGAGCGCTTGTCATCGACATTTCGCGGGCCTGAGGCCTGTGGATAAACGAAAGCACGGTATCGGCGCGGCCAATACGATGAGTTGATGGCCACGCTGGAAGACTTGGAGGCGCGCATCGCGGCGCTGGAAGCCTCCCAGGCCGACTACCGTGCCGTTCTTGCCGCGGTCAATGCATTGGGGGCGAACCAGCGCGACCATGGCCTCCGTCTCACGGCAGTTGAGACAAGGCTCGGGACAGTCGATACAAGGCTCGCGACGGTCGAGACAGAGCTGGCCGACTTTCGCACAGAGACAAGGGCCCGGTTTCGCTCGGTCGATGAACAGCTTGCTGAAATCAAGGATCTCATCGTTCACAACCGCAACGGTCTCTAACGCATCGAGACAAACCGACAAACACCGTAGTGTGCTTGGGGTGCACGTCATCTCCGCGGGGTCGACGGAGTTGTTCACCGGGCCGCCGGACGCACCGCTGCAGCTGGTGCGAGTCACCCACACTGGCGGTGCGGCGGAGGTCCGCGTCGAGGGCGAGGGTCTGACCACGCCGGCGCCCGTGGTCGCTGATGCCGCCGACGGGACAGTCGAAGTGCCCGTGGCGGTTTCGCGTCCCGTCGTCGGCGAGCAGCGGTCGGCGCGGGTGCTGGCCGGCGACGCGGAGACGCCGTTCGTGTTCACCGTCGCCGAGCCTGGCTGGACGATGCACATGATCAGCCACTTCCACTACGACCCGGTCTGGTGGAACACGCAGGCGGCTTACACCAGCGTGTGGAGCGAGGACCCGCCGGGCCGGTGCCGTCAGACCAACGGTTTCGAGTTGGTACGTGCGCATCTCGAGATGGCCCGCCGCGAGCCGGAGTACAAATTCGTGCTCGCCGAGATCGACTACCTCAAGCCGTACTGGGACACCCATCCCGAGGACCGCGAGGACCTGCGCCGGTTCATCGCCGACGGCCGAGTCGAGGTGATGGGGGGTGCCTACAACGAGCCGAACACCAATCTGACCGGCCCCGAGACGACGATCCGAAACTTCGTGCACGGAATGGGTTTTCAGCGCGACATACTCGGCGCCGACCCGGGCACCGCGTGGCAGCTGGATGTCTTCGGTCACGACCCGCAATTTCCCGGGATGGCGGCCGATGCCGGGCTGACGTCCAGCTCGTGGGCCCGCGGCCCGCACCACCAGTGGGGCCCGATGCAAAACCAGGGTGACCCCCGGCGCATGCAGTTCGCCAGCGAGTTCGAGTGGATCGCACCATCCGGACGCGGGCTGCTGACGCACTACATGCCCGCGCATTACTCGGCGGGGTGGTGGATGGACTCGGCGGCGACGCTCGCCGAGGCCGAGCAGGCGACCTACGAGTTGTTCGCGACGCTGAAGACGGTCGCGCTGACCCGTAATGTGCTGCTTCCGGTCGGCACCGATTACACGCCGCCCAACAAGTGGGTCACCGACATCCACCGCGATTGGAATGCGCGGTATACGTGGCCGCGGTTCGTGTGCGCGCTGCCTTGCGAGTTCTTCGCCGCCGTCCGCGCGGAGCTGGATGCCCGCGGCGTCGAGGCTTCGCCGCAGACCAGGGACATGAACCCGATTTACACCGGCAAGGACGTGTCATACATCGACACCAAGCAGGCGAACCGGGCCGCGGAGTATGCGGTGCTCGACGCCGAACGGTTCGCCGTGTTCGCGGGTCTGCTCGGCGGCGCGACATATCCGCAGGCGGCACTGGCCAAAGCGTGGGTGCAACTGGCCTATGGCGCACACCACGACGCGATCACCGGATCGGAATCCGATCAGGTGTACCTCGACCTGCTCACCGGATGGCGTGACGCATGGGAGATCGGCAGCACGGCCCGCGACAACGCGCTGCAGCTGCTGTCCAGTGCGGTCGATGCCTCGGTTGTGGTGTGGAATGCGTTGGCGCACAAGCGGTCCGATGTGGTGACCGCGCGGCTCTCACGACCCGTCGGTCCTGCGGTGCGGGTATTCGATTCCGATGGCGCCGAGCTCTCAGCACACGTCGAGCACGGCGGGAGGTCGGTCAGCTGGCTGGCCCGGGATGTGCCGTCGGTCGGCTGGCAGTCCTACCGACTCATTGCCCAGCAAGGATCGTCGGACTGGGAACCGTTCGGCGGCAACGATATTGCCAACGAGCACTACCGTCTGCATGTCGATCCGGCGCGCGGCGGCGGGGTGAGCTCGCTGGTCGAGGTCGCCTCGGGGCGTGAGCTGATCGCGGACGGTGCTGTCGGCAACGAGTTGGCCGTATACGACGAGTACCCGGCGCATCCGGAGGCAGGCGAGGGCCCATGGCACCTACTGCCCAAGGGGCCGGTCGTCGCGTCGTCCGCCGAGCCGGCCGCAGTGCAGGCGTACCGGGGGCCGCTGGGCGAGCGGCTGGTGATCCGTGGCCGCATCGGTGATGTCTTGCGCTACACGCAGATCGTGACTCTGTGGGAAGGCCTGGCCCGCGTGGACTGCCGCACCACCGTCGACGAATTCACCGGTGCCGACCGCTTGCTGCGGCTGCGCTGGCCGTGCCCGGTGCCGGGCGCGCTGCCGGTGAGCGAGGTGGGCGACGCGGTGATCGGCCGCGGTTTCGGCTTGATGCACGACTACGGGGCCGCCGAGGAAGCCGTCGACTCCGCGAAGCACCCGTGGACGCTGGACAACCCGGCATATGGCTGGTTCGGACTGTCCTCGGCGGCACGCGTGCGCGTTCGCGGTGCGGACGCGAGGAGCACGAACAACCATGCCGTGCGTGCCGTGTCGGTTGCCGAAGTGGTCTCGCCGACAGAACCGGCGTCGGCATCGTTGGCCCGCGGGCTCATGGTCGCGCTCGTCCGCGCCGGCGTCACCGCCACCTGCAGCGCTGCCGACCGGCCGCGGTACGGCGATCTGACCGTCGATTCCAACCTGCCCGACGCGCGGATCGCGCTCGGCGGCCCCGACCAAAACGACTTCACCGCAGCGGTTCTGGCGGAGGCAGACCCCGTATACACCGAGGAACTGAAGCGACAGCTATACGCCAGCGGTGCGGCACGGGTGTGGGTGCCGCCCGTTTCCCCTTTGGCGGAGCAATGGGTGCCCGGCGCGGACCTGCGCGGCGTGCGCGCACTGCCGGTGTTGATCGTCGCGGGCACGGATCTCGACGCCGCGGTGGCCGCCGTTGTCGAGGATCTCGCCGACTTCGAGATCGTTGTCTCCCAGGACGTGGCGTCGGGGGTGCAGCCCTTCGAAGCCAGGACGGTCGCGGTACTCAACCGCGGGATGCCCGGCTTCGCGGTCGAGTCCGACGGCACGCTGCACATGTCGTTGATGCGGTCGTGCACCGGTTGGCCGTCCGGTACTTGGATCGACCCGCCGCGGCGCACGGCGCCCGACGGCTCGAACTTCCAATTGCAGCACTGGACTCACGCCTTCGACTACGCGCTCGTCTCCGGCGACGGCGACTGGCGGCAGGCGGACATTCCCGCCCGCAGCGCCGAGTTTTCGCGCCCGCTGTTGGCCGTTGCCGAAAACACAAGGGCGGCAGGAGGGTTGCCCGCTTGGGGATCGCTGCTGGAGATCGAGCCCGCGGGCAAGGTGGCGCTCGGAGCGCTCAAGGCGGCGGGCAACCCGCTGGCCGCGGGGAGCGGCCAGCCGGCCGATCCCGCCGACGGTGTCGCGGTCCGGCTGGTCGAAACATGCGGTGCCACCGCCGATGTGGTGGTCCGGTCCGGGCTGCGTCGCATCTCTGCGGCCTCGCGCGTCGACCTGCTCGAGCAGCCACGGGTGCAGGGGCTCACCCCAGACACGTTGACGCTGCACGGCTATGAGATCGCAACGGTGTTGACGCGCCTCAACATGCCGCAGGTGCTCGAGGCGGACCACACCGTGCTCGCACCCGATGCCGAAGCGGCGCAGCCGCTTTATGCACGGTACTGGCTACACAACCGCGGTCCGGCCGCCATCGGTGGCCTGCCCGCCGTCGCGCATTTGCATCCACAACATGTCGCAGCCGAACCGAATTCGCAAGTCCTGCTTCGGCTTACCGTCGCCAGCGACAGCAGCGACGCGGCACTGCACGGCCGGGTGCGGCTGCTGTGCCCGAACGGTTGGAGCGCCGACCCGGCCGAGCTGACGTTCGTCTTGCCGCCCGGCGGGCACCTGGAGACCGACGTCATGTTGACGATGGCGGCCGGGGGCGCGCCGGGGCTGTATCCGGTGCGCGCCGAACTGGCCGTGACGGGGAGCGACGCGGCGTCGATGCCGCCCGCTTGGCGCCAGGTGGTCGAGGACGTGTGTGTGGTGTCGGTCGCTGCACCTGCAGGCGACGACGTGCTGCGACTGATCAGCGACCCCGAGCCCGTTGAGCTTTCGGCGGGCGAGGCCGCGCGGCTGACCGTCGTAATCGGCACCGACGCGCATGCGGACGTGGCCGTCGAGGCGCATCTGATCAGCCCGTGGGGCACGTGGGAGTGGATGGGACCCGCAGCCGTCGGCCGTGAACTGCCCGCCCGGGGAACGGTGGAGCTCGGCTTCGACGTCGCGCCGCCGGTCTGGGTGGAACCCGGCCAGTGGTGGGCGCTGATCCGGGTCGGTTGCGCCGGCCGGCTTCTTTACTCACCCGCGGTGAAGGTGACGGTGCGATGAGCCCACCGAGAAGCCCATGCGGATCGCGCACCGCCGTCGCGGCGAGTGTCGGGGGCGTGCCGGTGTGGGTCGAGGAGGTCGACGCCCGCGAAGACCGGCTGCGCGGTTCTCGGCTCGCGTCGTCGCTGCCGCGCCGCGGCACTAGCGAAGGCAGGCAGCTGCGCCGTTGGCTGACGCAGCTGCTGGTGACCGAGCGCTTGGTCGCCGCAGAGGCGGCGGCGCGGGGACTGACGGCCGACGGTGCGCCGAGCGAGGACGAGCTGCTGCCCGACACAACGACCCGGCTGGAGATCGGCAGCATCGCGGGCTCGGTGCTCGCCGATCCACTGGCTCGGGCGCTGTTCGTGCACGTGACCGCCGCCGTCGACATCACCGACGCCCAGGTGCGCGAGTACTTCGAGCGCAACCCGCGGCGCTTCGGCAGCACCGCGCAGATCGCCGACCACCTCCGCGGCGCGGTCCGTCGCCGCGCGTTCCGGCTGTGGCTGGACGCCCGATGCGCCGAACTGGTCGAGCTTGCACCGGGCTACGAACATCCCGGCGACCCGCGTCAGCCCGACAACACCCACAGGCATTGATGGACGTCGCGCTTGCGCTCGACATCGGCGGCACGAAGATCGCCGCGGGGCTCGTCGACGCCGACGGCGCGCTGGTGCATCACGCCAAGCTGCCGACACCCGACGGCGACGCCGAAGCGGTGTGGACAGTGGTCGACACGTTGGTCACCGAGGCCCTCGCCGAGGCCGGTGGCCGGGTGCGCGGCGTCGGCATCTCCTCAGCCGGACCGATCGACCTTCCGGCCGGCACCGTCAGCCCTATCAACATCACGCAGTGGCAAGGCTTTCCGATCGTCGAGCGGGTGTCGACGCTGACCGGTGCGCCGGTACGGCTGGGCGGCGACGGGTTGTGCATGGCGTTGGGGGAGCGGTGGCGCGGCGCCGGCGTTGGTGCCTCGTTTCTGCTCGGCATGGTGGTGTCGACCGGCGTCGGTGGCGGACTCGTGCTGGACGCCGCGCCCTACGACGGGCGAACCGGCAACGCCGGGCACGTCGGCCACGTGGTCGTCGACCAGGACGGCGAGCCGTGTTCCTGCGGCGGCCGTGGCTGTGTCGAGACGGTCGCCGCCGGACCGCGAATGGCGCAGTGGGCCCGCAAGAACGGATGGGATGCCCCGGCCGGGGCCGATGCGAAGGAACTCGCCGACGCCGCCAATGCGGGCGATCCCGTCGCGCTGCAAGCCTTCCGACGCGGAGCGACGGCGGTGGCGGCGATGATCGCGTCGGTGAGCGCGGTGTGCGATCTCGATCTCGTCGTCATCGGCGGCGGCGTGGCCAAATCCGGTGCGCTGCTCTTCGACCCGCTGCGCGAGGCGCTGTCCTCCTACGCCCGGCTCGACTTCCTGCGCGGGCTGCGGGTGCTGCCCGCCGAACTCGGCAGTGACGCAGGCCTGGTCGGCGCCGCGGCTCTCCTCGACGCCTGAGACTGCTTGCGTCCGCTCGTCGGTGGGGTGTGATTTCGGCGCGCTAACGTGCGCGGAGCGTCCGTAAGCGCGCCGAAACCGCATCGTTTTGGCTGATCGGCGGGCGGCACGCTATTCTTGACCGGTTCCACCGAAGACCGTCGGTCACCGAGAAATCGGTTGAAGGTCCGGGATTACCCGGCGGCCCACGCAGGAGGACGAGGCAAGCACTGGCATATGCCGGTGCAATTTTCGCGCCCCGACCTGTCTGCGTCGGGGCGTTCGTCATTTCCGGCCACTTGCGGCCCTCGGCGGGACACCCGATACCAACCACGAGGAGGCATGCATGGCCAAGGCTGACAAAGCCACCGCGGTTGCCGACATCGCCGAGCAGTTCAAGGACTCGACGGCCACCCTGGTCACCGAGTACCGCGGGCTGACCGTCGCCAACCTCAAGGATCTGCGCCGGTCGCTCGGTGACTCCGCTACCTACACGGTCGCCAAGAACACGCTGGTCAAGCGTGCCGCGGCGGAGGCGGGCATCGATGGTCTCGACGAGCTGTTCGTCGGCCCGACGGCGATCGCGTTCGTCAAGGGTGAGGCCGTCGACGCCGCCAAGGCGCTGAAGACCTTCGCCAAGGACAACAAGGCGCTGGTCATCAAGGGCGGCTACATGGACGGCCGCCCGCTGAGCGTCTCCGAGGTCGAAACAATCGCCGACCTGGAGTCGCGTGAGGTGCTGCTGGCCAAACTCGCCGGCGCGATGAAGGCGAACCTGTCCAAGGCCGCCGGCCTGTTCAGCGCTCCGGCGTCGCAGGTCGCCAGGCTGGCAGCCGCGCTGCAAGAAAAGAAGGCCGCTGAGGAAGCTGCGTAGAAGCCTCCTCAATTCCACCCAACTAGCCCAGAAGAAGAATCAGGAAGGACCACACCATGGCCAAGCTGTCCACCGACGACCTGCTCGACGCGTTCAAGGAACTGACGCTGCTCGAGCTCTCTGAGTTCGTCAAGAAGTTCGAGGAGACCTTCGACGTCACCGCCGCCGCCCCGGTCGCCGTTGCGGCCGCTCCCGGCGCTGCCGCCGGTGGCGCGCCCGCCGAGGCCGCCGAGGAGCAGTCGGAGTTTGACGTCATCCTCGAGGGTGCCGGCGAGAAGAAGATCGGTGTCATCAAGGTTGTCCGGGAGATCGTCTCCGGCCTGGGCCTCAAGGAGGCCAAGGACCTGGTCGACAGCGCCCCCAAGCCGCTGCTCGAGAAGGTCGCCAAGGAGGCCGCCGAGGAGGCCAGGGCCAAGCTCGAGGCCGCAGGCGCGTCGGTCACCGTCAAGTAGGCTCCCAGCCCGTCGGCGCAGCCGACAAACAAACGACGTGGGGCGGATCTGGCAAACGGGTCCGCCCCACAGTTGTGTCTATGGAGGTCACGATGTGACGCACGACGAGTGTCGTGGTCAGACGGCGTAAGCTACAGTGACTCAAGCCACAGGCGGGAGGCATGTGGCGGGGTAAGCACTTGGCGGAAGGATCGCGCGTGGGCATCGGAATCCAAGTTGAGGGACTGACGAAGTCCTTCGGGCCCCAGCGAATTTGGGAAGACGTCACGATGGAGATCCCCGCCGGTGAGGTCAGCGTCCTCCTCGGCCCGTCCGGTACCGGTAAGTCGGTCTTCCTCAAGTCTCTGATCGGCCTGCTGCGCCCCGAGCGCGGCAAGATCATCGTCGACGGCACCAACATCATCGAGTGCTCGGCCAAGGAGCTTTACGAGATCCGCACGCTGTTCGGCGTCATGTTCCAGGACGGTGCGCTGTTCGGCTCGATGAGCCTCTACGACAACACCGCTTTCCCCTTGCGTGAGCACACCAAGAAGAAGGAAAGCGAGATCCGCA
Source organism: Mycobacterium sp. (assembly GCA_035634855.1). Taxonomy (GTDB): domain Bacteria; phylum Actinomycetota; class Actinomycetes; order Mycobacteriales; family Mycobacteriaceae; genus Mycobacterium. The sequence goes on along the minus strand of DASQCE010000225.1, from coordinate 78 downwards.
ACATCGTCATGGAGAAGCTCGAGCTGGTCGGCTTGGGTGGGGATGAGAACAAGTTCCCGGGCGAGATCTCCGGCGGTA
>DASQCE010000224.1:0-2139 GCA_035634855.1 Mycobacterium sp. | reverse complement strand
GCATGTGCCGAGTTGCTGAACCGCAGCGACGTCGCGGTCATCCAGCATGAGTACGGCATCTACGGAGGTGTCGACGGAGACGAAGTCGTCGACATCATCGAAGGCCTGCGCGTCCCGTCGATCGTGATCGCCCACACAATCCTCAAAGACCCTACGCCACACCAGCGTTCGGTCCTCGAGACGGTCACGGCGCTGGCGGACCAGGTGGTCGTGATGTCCGGGGCGGCCGCCCAACGGCTATGCCGTGACTTCGACGTCGACCGCCGCAAAGTCACCACCGTCCCGCACGGCGCGACCATCCCGACGAACGCCACCGTCATGCGGGGCGGTCGACCGACCCTGTTGACCTGGGGCCTGCTGGGCCCGGGAAAGGGCATCGAGCGGGTGATCGAGGCGATGGGATCGCTCAATGAGCTACCCGGACGGCCGCGGTACCTGGTTGCCGGCCGGACGCATCCGAAGGTGCTGGCCGCCGATGGAGAGGCGTACCGCGACGCCCGCACCGAACAGGCGCGGCGCAGCGGAGTGGCGGATTCGGTGTGCTTCGACGCGGGATACCGCAGCGTTTCGACGCTGACAGCCCTCGTCCAATCCGCGGCGGTCGTCGTGCTGCCCTACGACTCGACCGACCAGGTCACCTCCGGTGTGCTGGTCGACGCCATCGCGAGCGGCCGGCCAGTTGTAGCCACCGCGTTCCCGCACGCCGTCGAGCTTCTCAACAGCGGAGCTGGCATCGTCGTCGGGCATGACGATCCCGGCGCGCTGGCGTCCGCCCTGCGCCGCATCCTGACACAGCCGCGGCTCGCCGGCGCGATGGCGGCCGAGGCCCGCCGATTAGCTCCCGAGATGGCCTGGCCGGTCGTGGCGGGTGCGTATCTGAAGCTGGCACATGGGATCCGCGCTGAGCGGCTGGCACTGGTATGAACGCGACGTCACCGGCTCCGGTATTCGACCATCTGCTCCGACTGACGGACCGTCGCGGCACTCTAGAGCACGCTCGGTTCGCCGAGCCGCTGCCCGAGCATGGTTACTGCACCGACGACGTAGCGCGGGTGCTCGTCGTCACCACCCGAGAGCCCAGCCCCGAGCGAACGCTGAACGGTCTGGCGGGAACGGCGTTGCGGTTCTTGAACGAAGCGCAGGCTCTCACCGGCGCATGCCGCAACCGGATGGACAGCACGGGACATTGGGTCGACGAGCCGGCCCTGGAGGACGCCTGGGGGCGATGCATCTGGGGTCTCGGGACCGCGGCCGCGCACAGTACCGTCGCGTGGGCGCGGCAGTCGGCCGTCATGCAGTTCGAACGCGCCGCGCAAGAGCGCTCGACATGGCCACGGGCGATGGCGTTCGCGGCTTTGGGTGCCGCCGAACTCCTCGCCTTCGACCCGGACCACCGCGCGGCCCGTGAACTGCTCACCGACTATGCCGCTTCGGTGCCCGCACCGAACGGCGACGCGGCGTGGCCATGGCCCGAGCCGCGACTGACGTACGCGAACGCCGTTCTCCCCGAAGCGATGATCGCAGCGGGCACCGCGCTCGACGACACGACGCTACGCCGGCGCGGCCTGGATCTGTTGGCCTGGTTGGTCGAGTTCGAAACGGCCGACGGCCACTTGTCTCCCACCCCAGTTGCGGGCAGAGGCGCCGAGGATGCCAAGCCAGGATTCGATCAGCAGCCCATCGAGGTGTCGACGCTCGCCGATGCGTGCGCTCGTGCTTCTGCCGTCGACGCCAATCCGATCTGGCCCGACGGCGTTCGAGCCGCCGCGGCCTGGTTTGAGGGCGACAACGATGCCGGAATGACCATGTGGGACCCGGACACCGGAGGCGGATACGACGGGCTGCACGCCGACGGGGTGAACCTCAACCAAGGCGCGGAGTCGACCATGGCGGTGATCTCCACACTTCAGCAGGCCCGGTGCTTATCGACTGTGCCGCAATGACGTCGGTGCGGGCCGGGCTCGTCACGCGCAGCCCGCAGCGGATGGTGGCCGACCAGTCGAGGGTGATCACGCGGCTGTTCGTACCCGGGCAGGAGGGTTTCGAGCGCCAGGATTCCCGCGCGGGTGCTGTGCTGGATCGCGTCCTGGCACTCGATGAGGACGAGGTTCGCTCGTCGCTCGACGATGTCGTCACCCG
>DASQCE010000223.1:0-7446 GCA_035634855.1 Mycobacterium sp. | reverse complement strand
CTGGTTCGCGGCGAAATGAAGGGGGCGACGAGCACGCGATCGAGGTCCTCGAACTACGCGGTCCGGACGTTCTGACCTACATCGAAAGGGATGTCCCATCGCCGGGCCCGGGGAGGTGTTGATCAAGGCGGATGCGATCGGCGTCAACTTCATCGACACCTACTTCCGGTCAGGGATGTACCCGCACGAGTTGCCGTCCGTCCCCGGTAGTGAGGTATGCGGCGTCGCGGCGGTCGGTGACGGCTTTCGACGGTGCAGGTAGCGGACCGGCGTCAAGCCTGGCGACACCGTGCTGGTGCACGCTGGTGCCGGCGGGGTGCGCCTCATGCTTTTCGGTGCCGCCAGTGGGCCGGTTCCACCGATCGACCCGCGGCGCCTCAACGCCGCGGGATCGGAGTATCTGACCCGACCGCTGCAGACTAATTTCAGTCGGACGTACGACGAGTTCTCGTGGCGCGCACAAGAATTGTTCGATGCGCCGGGGGTCGCATCAACATCACCGTTGGCGAGCGGTACCCGCTCGAGGACGCCGCGCAGACGCACCGCGATCTGGAGGGCCGCAAGACTCACGGCTCGACGGTTCTGACGCCGTTGGCCCAGCTCACCGCGGCGCCGCCGTCGCCTCCGTCACGATGTCGGGTTCGTGTTCCGGGTGCCGCCTGGTTGCCAGGACGCAACCGGTCAGAACGAGCGCCAACGCGGCCACGTTCCACGCGGTCAACGGCTCGTGCAATACGATCACCCCGGCCGCAAGGGCCACCGCAGGGTTGATGTACGTGAACACGAGCGCACGCGCCGCGCCGACTTCGCGGATTAGCGCGAAGAACACGATGAAGGCCAGCGCGGTGCAGATGACCGCCAACCCTCCCAGAGCCAAGAGCACTCGGGTGGACGGCATCTCGTCGGGCCATGTGGCCGCCGCAGGCGCGGCGTACACCAATGCCGCGAAGCCCAGACAGACCGCGGTCATCGGCAGCGCGGGCACGTCGGCAAGGTAGCGCGCGGCGATCAGCGGTGCGATCGCGTAGCACGTCGCGACCATCAACACCTCGATGATCGGCCAGGTGCTCCCGCCGATGTGCGGACCCGCCAGCACCGCCACCCCTGAGATGCCGATGGCGAGGCCGACGATGCGTTTGTAACCCAGCCGCTCACCGCCGGTGAAGCGGTCTAGGACCGCGGCGATGATGGGTGACGCAGCGATGAGCAGACCGGTCATCGAACTGGTCAGATGACGTTCGGCGTCCGATAGCAGCCACCACGCGGCGATGATCTCGAAGAACGCGAACCCCAGCAGGGCCTTCCAGTGGTTACGCACGATCGTCACGGTCTGCCGAGAGAATGCCAGCGGTAGCAGCACCGCCGCGCCGACCGCGGTGCGGGCGAGGACCAGCACGGGGACCGACACGCCTTCGACCGCGATCTTGATCATTAGATATGGGATGCCCCAGATGATGCTCATCGCGAGGAACAGGATCCATCCACGCGAGCTCACATACCTACCCTACGAAACGTGGACAAACGAAATTCCCGGGTGGCGGCTGCGGTGGCCGCTGCAGGCGTGGAGCCCAACATCAAGATCCTCGACGCCGATGCCAAGACCGCTGTTGCCGCCGCTGCCCAGCTCGGGTGCGAGGTCGGCGCGATCGCCAACAGCCTGGTGTTCGACTGCGACGGCGAGCCGTTGCTGGTGATGGCCAGCGGTGCGCACCGCGTCGACACCGGGCTGCTGGCCCGCATGCTGGCAGCCACGGCGATCCGCAAGGCCGATCCGCAGTTGGTGCGAAACGCCACCGACCAGGTCATCGGCGGTGTGGCGCCGACCGGGCACCCGCACAGGGTCCGCACCGTTGTCGACGAAACCTTGGCCCGCTATCCGGTCATCTGGACTGCTGCGGGTACCGCAGATTCTGTGATGTCGATGACGTACGAACAGCTGTTGGTGGTCACCGACGGCGTCGCGATGGCGGTGCGTTAGCGTCGAGATCGACGTTTTGGCGGGATCTACTCGCACTTTCTCACCCAAACGTGAGTTTCGGCGATTGGACCTTCGTCAGCTCTGCGTACCGGGAGACGTGGTAGTCCGTCGAGCCGAACTCGTACTGCAACGCGGTGAGCCGCTTGAAGTAGTGGCCGATGGCCAGTTCCTCGGTCATGCCCATGCCGCCGTGCAGCTGGACCGCCTGCTGGCCCACAAAACGTGCGGCCCTGCCGATCGTCGCCTTGGCGGCCGATACCGCGCGCGCACGGACATCTGGTTCCGCCTCGAGGTTGAGCACCGCGAGATACACCGCGGCGACGGCCTGCTCGACTTCCATGTACATGTCGACCATCCGGTGCTGAAGCACCTGAAAGCTGCCGATCGGCTGCTCGAACTGCTGGCGCTGTTTGCAGTATTCGACGGTGTCGGCCAACACCTTTCGCATGCAGCCCACCGCCTCGGCGCAGATCGCCGCCGCGCCTTCGTCGCGGGCCGTTGCGAGCGAGGGCCCGGCCTGGCCCTCTTCGCCAAGCAGCGCATCCGCGGGTACCCGCATCTCGTCGAACACCAAGTCGGCTGCTCGGCGGTCGTCCACAGTACGGTAACTGTGGACATCGATTCCCCTTGCGGCCAAGTCGGTTTCGACAAGGAACAGCGAGAGACCGCCCGACGTGCGCGCCGTGATCAACAGGTGGGTGGCGATCGGCGCGCCCATCGCGACGATCTTTGATCCGCACAATACCCATTCGTCGCCGTCACGGTCGGCAACGGTGGACGGGTCCTGCCAATTCTCGCCGGACGTCGGCTCCGCCGCGGCCACCGCCACAATCGCGGTACCGGCAACCACTTTCTCCAGCAGTGCTGTCGCCGTCGGGCCTCCCGCCCGATGCAGCAACCCACCGGCGACCACGACCGTGTCGACGTACGGTTCCACTACTAGCGCATGCCCGAGCGCCTCGGCGATCACCATGACTTCGACTGGGCCACCGCCGATTCCGGCGACCTCTTCGGGCAGCGCGGCACCAAGGATGCCGAGTTCGTCGGCGAATCCGCGCCAGATGTCGGGTTGCCAACCGGCTCCGGTCTTGGCCGCGGCGCGACTCTTCTTCAGGTCGTACCGCGTCGACAGGAACCTGCCGAGCCCGTCGCGCAGCAGTTCCTGTTCCTTACTCAGATTGAAGTCCATTTACAGCCCCAAAGCCGCCTTGGCGAGAATGTTCCGCTGAATTTCGTTGCTGCCGGCATAGATCGAGCCGGCCCTGTCGTTGAAGTAGCGCAATGGTGCGACCGCCTGCCACGCGTCGCCGCTGACGTAGCCGTCCGGCGGTGGCTCGAAGTCGGACACCGGCCCTCCTGGCCACGTCGCGTGCGGTTGGTAGACGCGTCCGCGCGGTCCGGCGGCTTCCATCGCCAGTTCGGTGAGCGTCTGGCTGAGCTCTGTCGCAAGCACTTTGAGCATCGACGACGCCGCGCCAGGATGGCCGCCTCCGGCAAGCGCGGCCAGCACCCGGTACTCGAGGATCTCGAGCACCTCGGTGCGGATGCGGGCGTCGGCCAGCTTGCGGGCGAACGCTGGGTCGTCGCTTATCCGCCCGCCGCCCGGTGCGGGCTGGTCGGCGGCCACACTGGCGATCTCTTCGGCCATTACCTGCAGCGCAGGAGACGCCGCGCCACCGCCACGTTCGAATTCCAACAGATACTTCGCGACGGTCCAGCCGTCGTCGATCTGGCCGAGCACGTTCGACTTCGGAACCCGTACCTCGTCGAAGAACACCTGGTTCTGGATCTTCTCGCCCGACGTCATCACCAGCGGACGGATCTGCATGCCCGGCGACGCCATGTCGATCAGCACGAACGTGATGCCCTGCTGCTTCTTCGCCTTCCGGGAGGTGCGCACCAGCGCGAACATCCAATTCGCTTCGCCTGCGTGCGTCGTCCAGATCTTGCTGCCGGTGCACACCAAGTCGTCACCGTCATCGACCGCCGCCATCGACAGTGCCGCCAGATCCGAGCCCGCCTCAGGCTCGGAGTAGCCCTGACAGAAAAAAACCTCACCGGTCAGGATCGGCGGCAGAAAGAACTTCTTTTGCGCATCCGTTCCGAACTTGATGATCGCGTGGGCGACCATCCGAATTCCCATCGGGGACAATGACGGAGCCCCGGCAAGCGTGGATTCGCGGCTGAAGATGTAGTGCTGGGTCAGGCTCCAGTCACAGCCGCCGTAGTCGACCGGCCACGCCGGCGCCGCCCAGCCGCGTTCGTGCAGGATCCGCTGCCACTCCATGCTCGCCGCGTGATCGGCATACACGCTCGTCATCAGGCGTCCGGCCTGACGCAGTTCGGGTGTCAGCCGTTCCTGCAGGAAGGCGCGCACTTCGTCGCGGAACGCCGAGTCGGTCGCCGACCACGCAAGGTCCATCGATTTCCCCTGTCTGTCACAGCGCTTTGCAGACAGAGTAAACCTAGTTAGTTAAGTGAACACCGGCGGCCCGCCGCCCTCAGGTATTGCGTCCGGTCAGCGCGCCCCGCACGCGGTCGGTGTGGTCCATGCTGTTCTCCAACTTCTCGCCGAGCTCCCGCAGCTCCGCGGAATCGCATGCGTCGCGCAGCTTCGGCAGCAGGTCGTTCTCCTCCTCGACGTGATGACGCCTCGGTCCCGTGGCTGCGAGCTACCCGGGATGACTACGGCTATACCTTCACGAGGTTCCCGGGTGACGAGCCAGGAGGTAACGGCAATAATCGGATGCGTGGAGCGGCGAAGAGACGGCCAGGACGGCCAATCCCCGTTGATCCTCCTCAAAGAATTGCCTGCGTTGGTGGTGCTGGAACGGTTTCCGGTGCCCGTGCTGGCCATCGCGGAGGACGGCACCATCCTGTTCGCGAACGCGGCGTTTGCCGAGATGCTGGGCTACCCGGCCGAAGCTGTCACGGCGTTGAAGTTTCGGCAGATTTTCCACACCCTGCCCGCCGACGAATCCGCAGTCTCGGTCGTGCGGGCCCACGCGGACCTGATCGTCGAGCTCATACACCAGGACGGCTCCATCGTTCGCGCCCGCATGAGCAAGTCCGCGCTGTTGCGCGGCGACGACCCCGTGGCGTTGGCGACGTTCCAGGACCTGACCGAGCGATTGTGGGTCGACGAGCTGTAGTTAGTCGGCCACCGGCGAAGCGGAGTGCCGCAGCGACTCGCGCGCTAGAAACTCGTCGAAGTAGGACAGCGACTCCTGGCTCACAATCGCCGGTAGCAGCACCTTAAACGCCCGCGCGACGCGCTCCAGGACGTCGGCTCCGGCCGTGGCCGCGTTCGCCATCAACTCAGCCCCCAACATCGAGCTGACGATTGTCTCACCGACCGCCTGCGGATCAAGGTCGTCGCGAAGATCGCCCTCGTCTATTGCCTGCCGGGTGCGCTCCGTCATCTCCGTCACCCAGCCGCCGTACGTGCGTGCGGCCGCGTCGTTGAACTCCCCGAAAGCACGCAAGAGTTGCATTCCGCTACGGGCGATCTGGTCGGTGCTCATGAGGTCTGCAACGACGAACACTCCGTGAATGATGGTTTCCAGTGCAGGCGCAGAGGATGCGGCGATGCTCCGAAACGCCTCGGCCAGGCGAACGCTGCCCTCTTCTATGATCGCGGTTGCGAGCGATTCCTTTGAGTCGAAGTGGTAGTAAAGGGCGCCCTTCGTCATCTCGGCGCGCTCGATGATGTCGCCCAGTCCGGTAGCCGGATAGCCAATTTCATTGAACAACTCGACCGCGGACGTCATGATCTTCCTGCGGGTAGCCTCGGATCGCGCCTGGCGCACCATTGTCCGAGTACCTCCGGATGTTCTGTCGGCCTACCCAGGGTGGCGATGGCCTGAAAGAGGCATTTTAGTTCATCCGCTCAAAGCGACGTCGCCTTCTTCAGCGCAACGGCCGTGCGCCGCTTGATGAACTGGTTGAGGTAGGCGATTCGGTCGGGCTTGACGAAACCCGGCAGCACGAGCAGCCACATGTTCTCCAGGTCGTGTAAAAGTCGCTCGGGCTGAGCCAAACTGCTTGTCTGCCGTAGACCGAGATACATCGACACCAGCAGCCTCGCAATGCCCTCCGGGTCGCGGTCGGCGATGAGGTCGCCGTCTCTGGCGGCCTTGCGAGTGATTGCGGCGAAGGCCGTCACCCACTGCCCGAGGACATCTTCCTGCAGGCCGTCGGTGCGGCCGATGGATTGAAGGAGATTCAATCCGGCTCGAGCGGTCTCGTCTCCCATGTCCTCGATGGCGAGGAGATATGAGATGTCGATCAGGGTCTCGAGGCCCGAGAGCTTTCGCGCGAGCAACTCGTCGATCGAGGTTCGGGCCGACGCGATCCGGTACTCGATGATCGCCGACGCCAGCGCGTACTTGGAGGGGAAATGGAAGTACATCGCACCTTTGGTGACTTCCGCGTCGGCGAGGATGTCGTCGAGGCTGACCAAGCTGTACGACTTGCGTGCGAACTGGCGCGAAGCCGCGCGGAGGATCTGCACCCGCGTGGTGTCCGCTCGTCTATCGAGATGTTCGGTCACTTTCGGACCTCGGAATCTGGACAGTCGCGCCGGTGGGCAAGCAATCGCAGTTGCCGCAATTAACCAATCACCCCATTCTTTCACCCCCGGGCCCCCGAAAGGCAGACGCGCCGATCTTGCTGCGCAAACCACGTCAACGGCCCTCCTCGATGCGCGCCACGTGCTCCAGGGCAAACAGATCTGCCAATACTCAAAGTCATGTTTAGACCTGCATAACAGCCAAAAAGTATGTAAGGTGCTAGATGTGATGACTCTTGGTCCGGCGCGAGCCCCGCGGCCGCTGGCGGCTGATCCCGAGGTCAGCGGGTCTGTTGCACGATGGATACCCCTATCGCCGGGCAATTCGCGGTGGTATTTTTATGCCGTTGCCATAGTCCGCGCTGGCAAACCCCCTCGAACCCCTTTGCGGGCTGTGGCAACTTCATGTCAGCCGTTGGTATTACCCGCGCGATCGGTCGAGCGTGAGCGCCGAAATTTTGCCCACAACACGTCCCACGCGGCAGCGAAGTCCGCGGCGTCGGTATGGGTGTCAGACGATTTAGCAATGCCGAGGTGATTTACGGTGAACTGGGACGAAGAAGTCGACGTGGTGAGCACCGGCTCCGGAATCGCCGGATTGGCGCACGCTGTGGCGGTCGTGGACATGGGCGGTGCGGTTTTCGTCGCGGATTCACGCGGTGATATCGAACCAAGCGGGACATCCGTCGCGGTCCGGTCGCGCGTCGATCGGCTGCACTGGCTCGACGCGGATGTTCGGGACCCGGAAACCAACGAGTACTTCGCGGCCCTGTCATCCGACCTTGGCCCGCTGACCCGGTCCGCACGGGACGTCGACCTGCCGATCAGGATGGTGGACCACGCCGAGCCGGTCGACCCGCGCGGTGTGGTCGCGCCGTTCGTCGGTGCGCGACTGCGG